>NZ_JBXKIW010000049.1:0-132405 GCF_056995035.1 Romboutsia sp.
TTATTTCTTCTACTGTAACGTTCTTTCCTAATGTACAAACTAATTCAGTTAATGAACCAGTTATAACTGGAACTCTTTGAGCTCCTCCGTCTAATTTACCTTTTAATTCAGGTATAACTAAACCTATCGCTTTTGCAGCTCCTGTAGTGTTAGGAACTATATTAGCAGCAGCAGCTCTACCTCTTCTTAAGTCACCTTTTCCGTGAGGACCATCTAATGTATTTTGATCATTAGTGTAAGCATGTATAGTAGTCATGAATCCTTTTTGTAATTCAAACTTGTCACTTAATACTTTAGCCATTGGTGCTAAACAGTTAGTTGTACAAGAAGCTCCTGATATAACTGTTTCAGATCCATCTAATATATCATGGTTTACATTGAATACTACTGTTTTTATATCTCCTGTAGCTGGTGCAGATATAACAACTTTTTTAGCTCCTGCTTCTAAGTGAAGTCCAGCTTTTTCTTGAGAAGTAAAGAATCCAGTACATTCTAATACTATATCTACATTTAACTCTGCCCATGGTAAGTCAGCAGGGTTTCTTTCAGCAGTAACTTTTATTTCTTGTCCGTTCACTACGAAAGCTCCATCTTTAACTTCTATTTGTCCATTGAATCTCCCTTGAGCTGAATCATACTTGAATAAGTGTGCTAAAGTTTTAGCATCTGTTAAGTCGTTTATTGCAACAACTTCAAACTTATCAGTTTGCTCCATTAATTTTCTTAACGCTAATCTTCCTATTCTTCCAAATCCATTTATCGCAACTTTAACCATTTTGCTACCTCCCTATAATAGTAAGTTTGTATATTATGACTAGCAGTGCTAGTTAATGACTTTTTTATAATAATTCTATAATTCTATTAGCACTTTCTTCATCTGTTATAAGTACTATATTTTTATTTATATTAGTCATAGCTATCAAAGCATCCGCTTTCCTAGTTCCTGCAAATATAGCGATACTTTCTTTAGCATCTTTAAATGTTTGTAAGTCAATACCCACTGTATTCAACTTGAAAACTATATCGCCTTTTTCATTGAAGTAATGTCCAAAGGCTTCACCTATTGCACCTTTATTAACGATTTCCTCAACTTTTTCTCTAGGAAGCTTTCTTTTTGTAGCCATCTCCTCTGCAATTCCTATCCCAAAAACTAATACATCTGTTTTTTGTATCATATCTAATGTATTCTTAATCTGTGGCTCTTGAGTAAGTGTTTTCATTGCTTCTTCACCTAGCTCATCTGGTATATGCAATAACTTATAATGTGAGCTTAACTTTTTACTAGTTGTTGCTACTACATTGTTAGACTGATTTTCAACATCCTTACCCATACTTCCTCTAGCCGGAACTACAGTTACTGATTCATATTTTTTATCAGTCTTAATAGCATTTGAAAATTCTAGCATTGTACTTCCACCTGTCATAGAAACTGTATCTCCATCTTTCAAGATGTTTAAGAAATACTCTGCTCCAAGCCTTGCTACATCTTTTATTAAACTCGGATTGCCGTCATAGCTACCAGGTACTAGTAAAACCTTTTTTATTCCAAGTTTTTCCTTTACCTTTTCTTGTAACGTTGATAATCCCATGATGTCATTCATCATATCTTTAAGTTCCTCTAAAAGTTCTATACCTTCTTGAGCCATGGTCATTCCAGATACTGCTACATCTATAAGACCTTGTTCTTTTAGAAATTCCGTTTCTGACCTTACTACTCTTTCACTGATTCCTAAAACATTTGATAATGTTCTTCGACCAATTGGTTCACTCAAAGAAATTTGTCTTAAAATAGAATATCTTCTTTCCATAAGCTCTATAACTTGTGGAATTAATTTTTGTTGAATTTTTAATAAGTTTTTCATATCATGCTCCTTATTAGATGCTTAACTCGGGACTTTTATTGTCCCTCATATTTATTTTAGTCCCACAAGATACTTTTATTCTAAATGAAATGGAACGATATTTCAATACTTTTTATAATATTTTTATGTTTTTTTATGTATTAATATTGTTTTCTCTTACTAGACGATAATATTCCTAATTCCTCCCTATATTTCGCAATCGTTCTCCTGGCAACATTTACTCCATCTTCTTTTAAACATTTAGCTATTTGGTCATCGCTTAATGGGGTCTTTTTATTTTCCTTTTTTATTTTATCCTGTATAATTTTTTTTATACTAGTACTAGATGCACACATCTCATCTTTAGTATCAAGAGAACTGCTAAAGAAATATCTAAATTCAAACATACCAAATGGAGTTAGCATATACTTTCCATTTACACCTCTACTAATTGTAGATTCATGAAAATCTAATTTTTCAGCAATATCTTTCATTCTCATTGGTCTTATGTATTTAGCTCCTTTTTTAAAAAATTCTTCTTGTAATTTTATAATTTCTTCTGCAATTCTTAGTACAGTAGTTTTTCTACTTTCTATATTTTTAATTAATCCAGTAGCTGAGTTTAATTTTTCTTTTATAAAATCTTTTGCGTCATCATCAGATTCTGAATTTTTTAAAATTTCCTTATAGAAATTATTGATTTTTATTTTACACATATCTTTTGTATTACTATAAACAACAAATTCATCATCAATTTTTTCCACTATTACGTCTGGTTGTACATAAACGCTTTTTTCTATACAACACGATCTACCTGGTTTTGGATCTAGTGTTTTAATTATACTAATTAAATTTACACATTTTTGTAACGACATATTATATTTTTTACTTATTTCTTTATACTTATTACTAGCTATTAAATTTAAATCTTTAGAAACTATCTCTTGTAGTATCTCATTATGTAACCCAAGATTTTCCATTTGGATTATTAAACATTCAGATAAATCTCTAGCGCCAACCCCACTTGGCTCTAATTGTTGAATGTTTAATAAACAATCTTCAAATGTATCCTTGTCTATTCTTAATGTATAAATTATTTCATTTTCATCACTTCTTAAATATCCATCTTCATCTAAACTATCTATAATATACTTGCAAACCTTCATGTCTTCATTGCTTAGCTTATATAAGCTTATTTGAAGGTATAAATGTTCATATATATTTGATGAATATTTAATCATATTCTCTAAATCTATATTATTATCTGGATTATAATTAATTTCATTTCTGTCTATTTTAATTGACTTTTCAATATCTTTTATATATTCTTCCCAATTTATTTCACTAGTTCTCTCTACTTCTAGTAATGGATTTTCTTCTGACTCTTTTTTTATTTCCTCTTCTACCTCTAACTTGCTCATATTTAATATAGTCAAAGATTGTTTTAATGCAGTTGTCATTACTAACTTTTGAGATTGTGTTAATTCTAAACTATGATTAAAATTCATAACGTCCACCTCATTATTCTCAATATTTAAAATTTACTCTATCTAAATATATATGTTCTAATTAAGTTTTTACACATTCACTATATCGTTACTTGTAAAGTTATTTATTTTTTAGAATATATATATACATAAAAAAATTAAAAAACCCCTTATGTACAAGTATATTTTACCATATATCTTGTATGAAAGGGGTTAGGTACTACATATCTTCTAATATCTCTAAAAGTTCTTTCTCATTATATTTGTACTTTGAATTACAGAATTGACATCCGATTTCAGCTTCTTTATCTTCTTCTATTATTGAAGCTAATTCTTTTTTTCCTATAGCTACTAATACTTTTTGTACTCTTTCCTTTGAACATTCGCACTCAAATCCAACTTCTATTTTATCTAATATTTTAGGATTTAGCCCTTCAAGTACTATGTTTAGTATATCTTCTGGAGTTTTTCCATCACTCATCATATTTGTTATAGATGTTAATTTAGCTACATTTTTTTCTAATTTAGATATTGTTTCTTCTGTAGCATCTGGCATTAATTGAACTATTAGTCCTCCAGCATGTTCTACTTTTACGCCTGTAGTAAGAACTCCTAGTGCTACTACAGATGGAGTTTGCTCTGATAGTGCAAAGTAGTGAGTTAAGTCTTGCGCTATTTCTCCACTCACTAGTGGATATGCTCCATTGTAAGGTTCTCTAAGACCTAAGTCTTTAGTTACCCTGACAACACCATCATTTCCTACTGCAGCAGCTACATTTAGCTTTCCATTTTCATAATCAGGTACTTCTACATTTGGATTTTCTACGTACCCCTTTACTATACCTTTGGCATTAGATGTAGCAAGTATAGTTCCTATTGGTCCGCCACCTTTTATTATAACTGTTAATTTATCTCCATCATTTTTCATCATTAAGCCCATCATAGACGTAGCCGTTAATGTTCTACCAAATGCTGCAGTTGCTACCTTTGTAGTCTCATGTAACTTTCTTGCTTCTTCTACCATATTTGTAGTAGTTGCTACGAAAGCTCTTACTTCTCCTTGTCCTGCCATTGCTCTTATTACATAATCCGTCATTAATATTCCTCCATTAACTAAATCTATTTTTTACATACAAAAAATATTCTTTGACTATCTTCTTTTGGGCTTTCAAACTTAAAGTCCCCATAAGTTTTTATCTTGCTAAACCCTGACGATTTTAGCATGTCTAATATTTCTTCTTCTGTGTATGCTCTTTGTTGATGTACTTCCTCAAATCTTGTAAACTTTCCGTCTTCATCCTTTATAAAGAATGCTAATTCCATTTCTACTAGATTTTCTTCATCATCAAAATAGTTTTGCCACATATAAGCTATATTTTCTCTATTCTCTCCATACATATTGTTTCCAAGTATAGATGATAACTTATAGTATGAACTTATATCAAATATAAATATTCCATCTTCTTTTAACAATTCATAACTCTTCGTAAATACATTTTCTAAATCATCATCATAAGTTATATAGTTAAACCCATCACAAGCACATAATACACAATCTAGATTTGTTACATCAAAATCTAGTTCTGATATATCCTGTTGAAGTAAAACTAACTCCACGCCTTCTTTTTCAGCTTTTTCTCTAGCTACAGTAAGCATTTCTTCTGATATATCAATACCTGCTATATCATAATTTTTCTTAGTAAGTGGTATAGTTAAATTACCTGTTCCACAAGCTAATTCTAGTATGTTTTGTACTTTTACATTTTCATTTTTTATTATATCTTCTATATATTTAACCCATCCATCATAATCAACTTCATTCATAAGTTCATCATAAATGAATGCAAAATCTCTATATTGATCCATTGTCTTTATTTGTCTCCTCCGTCATTTTCTTCTTTTGTTTTTTTCGTGATGTAACCATACCGCCAATTCTTCCAGCTTCTTTTGCTGTAAGTCCTGCCCATCCTTGCTCACTAACCTTATCTAATAGACCCAGTTCTGATGCTATCTCATATTTCATTATATCATTATCTGTCAATATTTTACTCTTTTTACTATTGCTCTTACTTTTTTTACCTGGTTTATTTATAAGTTCATTATTCATAAAAAACACCCCTTTACATCTTGTATTTTTGTCATATAAACAAATTTTATACAAGTATTTAAAGGGGTACACTTTTTTAATTTATTGATTTTTTATATTGTAATAATTTAATGTAAATCTCTAATCCATTAATTAAAATTTCCTTGTCAAAATTAAAGTTCATACTATGAAGTCCACTAACAAATCCCTTTTTTTCATCCCTTGAACCTAACATAAAAAATAATCCTGGAACTTCCATTTGATAATAAGAAAAATCTTCAGATATCATAAGCGGATCTAATACTATAACGCTATTATTTCCTACGGCTTCTACAAATTTTTCACATAAATTTTTATCATTGTTCACTGATGGATAATCATCTCTTATCTCAACATTTATTTTACAGTTATAAGACAACTCTATTCCCTTACATATCTCTTTTATTCTATCTTTCATACTAACATATACCTTAGGATTAAAGGTTCTTACAGTCCCTTGTAAATTTATATTTTCAGCAATTATATTTCTCTTAGTACCACCATTTATAAGTCCTATACTTAACACTGCACTATCAATAGGGCTTACATTTCTAGACACTACTGTTTGAAGGCTATTAATAAGATTCGCTGCTATAACAACTCCATCTATACCATTTTGAGGCATAGCTCCATGACCACTTTTAGCAACTATATCTATATCAAAATCACCTACTTGAGCCATAAAGTATCCTTCTCTTATACCTATACATCCTTTTTCTATTTCTGGATATATGTGAAGACCATAAATTTCATCTATCTTATAATTATCTATAATACCTTCTTCTATTAAATCCTTTGCTCCCCCTGGCCCTTCTTCTGCTGGTTGGAATATAAATACTATATTATCATTTAAATTTTCTTGATTTTTATTTATAAATTCAATTAAACCTAGTAATATGCTAGTGTGACCGTCATGTCCACATAAATGTTTTACACCATCTTCTGTTGTTAATCCATCTATATCTGCTCTAAATGCAATCGTCTTATTTCCTATTTTTCCTTTTATAATTCCAGTTGTAGCTGTTCCTATATATGTGTCATATTCTACACCTATTTTATCTAAATAGTCTCTTATATATTTTGAAGTTTTAAATTCTTCTCTGCCTCTTTCTGCAATACAATTTAAATATTTTCTATGATTAAAGATTCTATCTTTTAAACTTGAAATATTCTCCATCAACTAAAGCCTCCTTAATTTTATAACTTCTATAGTATTAAATATATTATTTCTATTGTATCTATTTACTATATTATTTCAAGAAAAAGTTTTATATTTTATATAAATTCATTTTAATAATTATAAATTCAAAAAATATTGTTGATTTTTATTTCTATTTATACTATCATAAGTGTTAATAAAATTTAATAGTTTCTAACCTAAGGTAGAGGCGCTGTAATTATTAGTATCCAATAGGAGCTGGCAAGTGTAGATTATTGGAAAAAGGAATTATGGCCGAAGATTATATTTTGCAAAGGTATATTCTGGGCTTACATAAAATATATGTAAGACTGTCACTTATTAGCTAAGTGGTGAGCTCCAAGGTTTACTTTGATGTATCGTAAATTAAACGTGTAAAGTATACCTTTGCACGTTTTTTTGCATTTTTTTAATATTTTGGGAATATAATATATACCAATGAAGCTATTTATATAAAATTAGCTTCACCCTTGTATCTCACTTTAATCAATTGACATGTATTCTAAGTCTTTTGTTTAAATAAGTGACAACAAATTACTTATGGTTTATTAAAACAATTAAATTGTATTGCTTCAAGTATATAAAAATTTAATTTAGGGGGTATTTTTTATGAAAAAAATAAATGTAGCTATAGTTGGTGCTACTGGCATGGTTGGAACAACTTTTTTAAAGGTATTAGAAGAAAGACAATTTCCTATAGATAATTTATACTTATTTTCTTCAGCTAAATCAGCAGGTTCTAGTGTTGCTTTCAACGGACAAAATTATATAGTTGAAGAATTAAAAGAAGATGTATTTGATAGAGATATACAAATAGCTTTATTCTCAGCTGGAGGAGAAATAAGTGCAAAATTTGCTCCTATAGCTGCATCTAAAGGAGTTATAGTTGTAGATAACTCTAGTCATTGGAGAATGGACCCTGAAGTTCCATTAGTAGTTCCAGAGGTTAATCCTGATGCTGTTAGAAATCATAAAGGTATAATAGCTAATCCAAACTGCTCAACTATACAAGCAATGGTTCCACTTAAACCTCTTGATGATAAATATAAAATAAAAAGAGTTGTTTATTCTACTTATCAAGCTGTTTCTGGCTCAGGTGTTAAAGGAATAAAAGATTTAGAAGGTGGTATCATAGGTGAAACTAATAAATTCTATCCTCATTCAATAGCTTATAATTGTCTACCTCATATAGATTCATTTACTGATAATGGTTATACAAAGGAAGAATTAAAAATGATAAATGAAACTATGAAAATACTTAATAACTACGATATGAAAATTACAGCTACTACAGTAAGGGTACCTGTTAGAAATTGTCATAGTGAGTCTATAAATATTGAATTTGAAGAAACTTTCGAGTTATCTAGCTTAGTTAAAACTCTTGAAGAAATGTCTGGAGTTGTAGTTATTGATAATCCTAGCGACAATGAATACCCTACTGCTATTGATTGTACTGGAAAAGATGAAGTTTTTGTTGGAAGAATTAGAAGAGATTTTAGTGTAGATAATGGTATTAACATGTGGGTTGTAGCTGATAATGTTAGAAAGGGCGCTGCTACTAATGCAGTCCAAATAGCAGAATTATTACTATCTTATAATTTAGTATAATCTGAGACTAATAGACTATAATTTAGTAAAATTTTACATATTATTGTCTATCAACTTATCTATGGTCATAGTAATAATGTTTTTTAATAAGAATACAATAAAATCATAAGATACCTATACAGGTAAATTTTTATATAAGAGGGGTTTTGTATATGATATTTAAAGGTTCTGCAGTTGCTTTAGTTACACCGTTTACTGAGACAGGTGTTGATTTTGAAACATTGGGAAAATTAGTTGAATACCATATTGAAAATAATACTGATGCATTAGTTGTTTGTGGTACTACAGGAGAAGCTACTACTATGAGTGATGATGAACAATTTGCTGTTATTAAATATGTTGTAGATAAAGTTAATAAAAGAATACCTGTTATAGCAGGTACTGGTTCAAATAATACTATGCACTCTGTTCATTTAAGCCAAGAAGCTGAAAGACTAGGTGCGGATGGGTTACTAGTTATAACTCCTTATTACAATAAGGCTAATCAAAGAGGTCTTAAACTTCACTTTGAAACAATAGCTAAAAGTGTTGAATTACCTATAATACTTTACAATGTTCCTGGAAGAACTTCTATGAATTTAAAACCTAGCATGATTGCTGAACTTGCTAAGATAGATAATATAGTAGCTGTTAAGGAAGCTAGTGGTGATTTAGCTCAAGTTGCAGAAGTAGCTAGATTAGTTCCAGAAGGTTTTGCTATATATTCTGGAAATGATGATTCTATACTTCAATTATTATCAGTTGGTGGTCACGGAGTTATATCAGTTCTTGCTAATGTATGCCCTAAAGAAACTCATGACTTAGTTCAAAAGTTTTTTGATGGTGATATACAAGGAGCTAGAGAATTACAACTTGGCATGAAACCATTAATAGATGCTTTATTTATAGAAGTAAATCCAATTCCAGTAAAAACTGCAATGAATTTATTAGGATTTAAAGTTGGAAATCTTAGACTTCCTCTTGCAGAAATGGATCAGAACAACTTAGAAGTATTAAAACAAGAATTAGTTAATAGAGGATTAAAATTATAGGAGGGATTATGCTAAAAGTTATAGTAAATGGATGTCTAGGTAAAATGGGAAAAGTTTTAACTAGATGCGTTCAAGAAGATGAACAATTAGAATTAGTTTGCGGGGCTTCTCTAAACCCAACTGAAGATACTTCATTTAAATTATACTCTAAAATGAAGGATATATCAGAAAGTGCTGATGTAATAATAGATTTTTCACATCACTCTACTTTATCTGATGTATTGTCTTTTGCCCTTAAAAATAAAACACCTTTAGTAATTGCTACTACAGGTTATAATGAAGATGAATTAAATAAAATAAAAGAAGCTTCTAAAATTATACCTATATTCCATTCTTCTAATATGTCTTTAGGAGTTAATGTTTTATTAAGATTAGTTAAAGAAGCTACTAAGATGTTAAATGACTTTGATATTGAAGTTATAGAAAAGCATCATAATAAAAAAGTTGATGCTCCAAGCGGTACTGCTATTATGATAGCTAATGCCGTGAAAGAAGTCTTACCTACTATTGAATATAATTATGGTAGATATGGCCGTGAAGCTAAAAGAAATAAAAACGAAGTCGGTATACACGCTGTAAGAGGCGGAACTATAGTTGGAGAGCACGATGTTATATATGCAGGTCATGATGAAATAGTTGAGATAAAACATCTTGCTCAGTCTAAAGATATTTTTGCCAAAGGCTCTATAACTGCCGCTAAATATTTAGTTAGTCAAGTGCCTGGATACTACAACATGGATAATATGCTAAGTTAATTAAAAGGAGATATCTAATGATAAATTTAAATGATGCTTATGAAATTGCTAAATACATAAAAAATTCAAAAAAAGTAACACCTGTTAAAATATATGTAAATGGCGATTTCTTGAAATTTAACAAAAATGACGAATTTAAAGTATTTGGATCTAATGGCTCTTATACTTTAATCGGTGATTATGAACAAATAATGAAAGTTCTAGAAGATAAAAAAAATCATATTGAAGATATTCATATTGAATATGACAGAAGAAATTCAGCAATACCTATTTATAACTATTTACATGAACATGCACGTATAGAACCTGGTGCTATTATTAGAGATATGGTTACTATAGGTAATAACGCTGTTATTATGATGGGCGCTGTTGTAAACATAGGTGCTGTGATCGGTGATAATTCTATGGTAGATATGAATGCTGTTATTGGTGCTAGAGGAATTATTGGTAATAATGTTCATCTTGGTGCTGGTGCTGTAGTTGCAGGTGTTTTAGAGCCACCTTCTGCTTCTCCTGTAATAATAGAAGATGATGTTATGGTAGGAGCTAATGCTGTAATCCTTGAAGGTGTTAAAATCGGAAAAGGTGCTGTAATTGCAGCTGGTGCAATTGTTACTCATGACGTTGAACCTGGATGTGTTGTTGCTGGATCTCCTGCTAAGGTAATAAAAATGAAAGATGAAAAAACTTGTGATAAAACTAAGCTTATGGAAGGCTTAAGAGACTTAGATTAAAATCACACTTTGTTTTCAAGTGCAAAAGGGAGTATCTCAAAATGAATTTTATCATAAGAGATACTCCCTTTTCTATATTAATTCTCAAATATCAATAAATCTTATAAACTAAAAGAACTTATAATGGTAGATTACTAGAAAATTTAGTTAATGATATAGCAGCTACAGCTCCAATTATGGTAAATATATAATATACTACCGGAAGTATTTTGTGTAATTTTTGTGTTTCTATATAATATTTAAGTATTCCATGTAATATATAAACTGATAATATACCCGTAAATAGGCTATTTATTGAATTCACTATTGTTAATATTTCAATATCTTTTAAAATAAAACTTGTTACTATTCCTAAAATTAAAGTTAATATAGAAGTTACTAGATATCTATAATATAAAAGACTTTTAAAATATTTTTTATCTTCAATTTCTTTATGCTCAATACTACTTATTAAAGCTTTATTTACTAAACATACTATATTCACCCATATCCATGTTCCTAATAATGGAAAAATAACATAACCTATGTATTTTAAACTAATAAATATTTTGGGAATGTCCATTCCTTCTATCGGTTCTACCGGTATTATTTTTGATTGAACTATAGAGTTAATCACACTTAATACAATAAATGCTATAAATAAGTATTTTAGCTTTATCGGTTCCCTTTTTTCTGAATTTTCTTCTTTTACCCACTCAAAATACTCTTTTGGTTGAATTGCTAACGCTTTTAAATTACTCATATTTTCTCCTATTCAATTTATATTTTTTATCTATAATAGTTTTCATAACATAGATATCAAGACTTTATATTCTTTGCACCCTAGCTATTAGTTGTATATAGCTTTTATAGGGTCTAATTTAGATGCATTATATGCTGGAATTATTCCAAATATAACACCTACAATAACAGATGTAGATGATGCGCCTATAAACGATTTAATTGTGATTACTGGTTTAAATGGCATAAATAATCCTGCCAATTGAGATAGTAAAAATCCTACAAATATACCTATTAAACCACCTAATAAAGTTACGAATATTGCTTCAAATAAAAACTGTAACATTATAGAATTTGGGGTTGCACCTATTGCGCGTCTTATTCCTATTTCGCGCTTTCTTTCTGTAACTGATACATACATTATATTCATTACACCAATTCCACCAACAAACAAAGATATTGCCGTTATAAGTGTAATAAACATAGTTATACTAGATATTATTTTAGTAAATGCCTCCGTTATAGCTCCTGGATTGAATACTTCATAGGTTCCATCTATTTCTGGATGTGCATTTTCTAATATTGATTTAACTTCTTCTGCAACAGACTCAAAATCATATCCTGGTAATATATATACATCTAAAGAAGTTATAGTCTCACTTTGATTTTTATCTTCTAAATTATTAATTCTATCTATAGAAGATTTTTGAACTAAATCACCACTAATTGAAAATATTCCTTCAGTTTTTTCTAATACTCCTATAATTTCAAACATAGTTCCATTTATGTTTATCGCTTTACCTATAGCATCTTTAGGGCCTTCAAACAAAGCTTTAGCATTCTCATATGTTAATACAATTACATCATTTTCTATATCACTTTTTTTGAAATATCTACCTTCTGATACAGCCTCTGTTTTCTTACTTGAAAATGGGCTACTATTTTCTGAGTCATATGCTGATGCACTTATTGATGCTGTTTTGCCTAAAAAACTTGTCTCTGAATATATTCCATCCCCCATACCCATCATATTATCTGGTTTGGCTTTTTTTACTTTTTCAATAGTATCCATTTTTTCTAAATTATATAAATCTTCTTCTCTAAAAGGTTCTATTGAAGAAATATCTTCTCCTGGATTAGTTGGATAAAAAGATACATTTATTTTATTTGCATTGGTTTCTCCTGTTGTTTCTGATACTTGAACTTTAAGACCTTCTCCAATAGATAAAACCACTACAACTGAGCTTATACCTATAATAATACCTATCATAGTTAAAAAAACTCTTAGCTTATTAGCCTTTAAACTTAAAAGTGCACTTTTAATTAAATTTTTTGTACTCATATTTATACCTCCTCAGTAAATACACCATCTCTAAGGTATATAACTTTTGTAGCATATTTTACAAGGTCTGGATCATGAGTAACCATTATTATAGTCTTTCCTTGATTATTTAAATTTTCTAATATGCTCATTATTTCACTACTAGTATTCGTATCTAAAGCTCCTGTTGGCTCATCTGCAAATATTAACTGAGGGTCATTTATAAGAGCTCTTGCAATTGAAATACGCTGTTGCTGACCACCAGATAATTCATTTGGAAATTGATTTATTTTTTCTAATAAACCAACCATTTCTAGGTTTTCCTTAATTTTTTTTAATCTTTCTTTTTTATCTAACCTATTATCATAAAGAAGAGGTAGTTCTATATTTTGACAAATATTTAAATTATTTATAAGGTGAAATTGCTGAAATATAAAACCTATATTTTTATTTCTAAAATGAGAACGTTCAACTTCTGTTAAATTAGTTACATTTTTTCCATCGAATATATACTCACCTTCATCAAATTTATCAAGAAATCCTAATATATTTAGTAACGTAGTTTTACCACTTCCAGACTTGCCCATTATCATTACAAACTCTCCATTTTCTATACTCAAGCTTAATGATTTTAAAACATGCAACTTGTCTTTCCCTATAGAATAGTATTTTTGTATATTATTAAGTTCTATAAGTTTACTCAATTTCTTGCCCTTCTTTCATTTCATTAGTAATAACTTTTACTATCTCATCTTTTTCTTTTAATCCTGACGTTATTATACTTAGATCCCCTTCTGTTTTTTTAACTTCAACAAATCGTTTTACTAATTTATTATCTTTTATTAAATATACATAGTTTTTATTTCCATCTACTTTTATTGCACTTGTAGGTATTTTGAAATCTTTATTTGATAACTCAATCTTTATTTGAACGTGATATCCATTTATTATACCTTCTTGAGAATCTAAAGTTATGTTGATTGGATAACTAGATACTGATGCTGATCCACTAATTTCACCATTAAGCCCTACCTCTTGAGACTTAGGTTCATCTGATATTTCTGTAATTTTACCTTTTACTCTTTTATCATTCGCTAGAATTAATATTTCCACTTCATGGTCTTCTTTTATTTTTTCTAGTTCATTTTCTGTAACCTGAGATTTTATATAGAATTCTGTACTTCTAAGTTTTAATAACTCTTGATTTTCGCCGTTTATATTTTTATTATCCGTATATACTTTCCCTGCAAAAGGTGCATACTCATAAGAATATTCTTTATTTTTTAATTTTGATAATTCTTTTGATGTATTTTTTATTTGTTCTTCGATAGGCTCTATCATTTGATTTTGATTTTCTTTAGTATTTTTACCTTCTTTTTTTTCTTTTTGTAAATCATAGATTTGCTCATTTAAATCTTTTATTTGCTCTGATATTTCATCATTTTTATATGTTATAAGTAAACTTCCTTTACTTACACTATCTTCATTGTTTTTATTTACTGTATAATTTTCGCCTTTTGTCATATCTTTATAAAATACTTTTGATTGCGTTGGTTCTACCACTCCATTTATAAATACCTTTTTTTGCCCTGGGATAATATGCCTTTCTATATTTTGATTACTTTTACTTTCTTTTTCTTTACTTTTTATTATGAAAAAGCCTATTATTCCTACCCAAACTGCTACTATCACTCCAGCTACTGCTATATGCCTTTTTTTCATCATTTACCTCCAAAAAATTCAAGTTACCTTTTACTATTATAGGGAATATTTTTTTTTTACTACATAAGAAATTATATCTATCTTAATTTTATTTAATCCACTCGTATATTAAAGAAAAAGACTTTTATATAAAAAAAATATTACCTCCTTAGTGTATGATTTAAACAGGATTTCCTTTAAATCTTATACACATTAAAAGTAACATCTTATATTTTAAATTTCAATAGATTTGGCAAAACTGGTCGTTAACTGGGCAAAACTGGGCATTTTTTGACAATATCTTATATATTTTATAAAAAAATAGCCTACATTGACTAAATAAATCATATTCAATCAAAGTATTTAATTTTGAAAGTCACGATATAGTGAAAATATAGAAGATTTATTAGAATATATTCATATTAAAATTCTATTTTATTTTTTACTACTTTTAAGAATTCACTTGTATTTTCTGATAGTATATTTGTTAATTTTATACTTTCCCTATTACAATAAATAATGATAGACTCTTTTAATATACCTTTTTTTCTTCAATAGATGGAATATCTTTATATTGAAATTGTTCAGTAAGTTCAATATTACCTAAATTCAAACCATAGAAAAGAAGTTTCTTATTAGTTGCTATTATTGTCCCTGGTCTATATACTTCTCTATATATAAATGTTCTAATAGAACATTCTAAAGATGATATTATGTTCTCGTCTTTATCCAGTTTATCAATTATTTTATTTAAATTTTTAGTCATATCTCATTCCCCCCATAAATAAATTTTTAGTAAATCTGTATTTTTATTTCCATATTTAAAATAAAAAAAGATGTTACATTCTCAGCATATAATTTAAATATTATTTCCTATTTAAACCTTTTACGCATTAAGGGTAACACCTCACATCTTAAATTTCAATAAATTGGGCAAAACTGGGTATTTTTTTAATAGGAATCATTATAGTTAGTGTAAATTTATTATCAATAAAATTAATGCTGGCTTCTCCATTATATTTTTTCACAGTATTCTTTATATTTTTTATACCTATTCCATGCATAAATTTATCTTTTTTATCTGTAACTATAACAGTATTTTTTTTAACAATATCATTAACCTTGCTATTTTCAATATTTATAACACAAAACTCATTTACATAAGTAACCTTAACTGATATGTATTTTAAAATACTTGAATCACTAATTCTATCACATGCTTGTATTGCATTATCTAAAGCATTAGAAAATATAATACACATATCAGTCATATCTATAAAATCTAATTTAGAAAAATCTAAAAAAGACTCAAATTTAATATATTTTTCTATACAGATAGCCTTTTTTTCACTCATTATAATGTCTATAATTCTATTTCCTGTATTAAAAGAATTATCCATTCCTCTTAGCGCTATATTGATATTTTCAATATATTTTTCTAGTTCATTAGGATTGTTTAAATTTGAAATACATATCATATGATTTTTCATATCATGATATAGTTGTTTAACCTTTTCTTGATTATTTTCAATCTTCATATAGTAACTATATTCTAAATTTACCTTTTCTCTTATAATCTCATGTTCTAATTGTAATTTATTATTCTTTAAGATTTTGTGAATTATTATCAATAAAGATATACTTGATAACAACAATAAAAATGATATTAATATAATAACTGAATTATCTACTAAATGCTGATTTAATCCTTGTAGTCCATAGTTAAGTATAATTAATAAGCTTAAAATATTTGTACACATTGGAATTCCTATACACAAAACATCTTTTCTATATATTTCTCCAGACAATTCATGAAACTTTAAAACTAATACTCCTATTAATAAACATAATTTTGAAAGTATTATGAATTCTAATCGATATAAATGATTATCTAAAAGTAATTTAATATTTGTAGAGTTAATCGTTGTAACTATACTTATACTTAAAACTTCCATCCCTATTAGTATCATAAAATATCCTAATGGTATAATTAAATTTTTCGATAAACTAACATCATAATTAATTTTATAAAATATTATGCTCATAAGCATACTTATCGGAACTTTTATATTTGGAGATACTCCTAGCTCCTTAATAGAAAATGATATAAATAATATTATAAGAAAGTTTATGTGCAGTACTTTACTAGATGTTTTTTTATGGCTTAAACTATTTAATAAAATATATAAAGGTATCCATTCTAGAAATAAAGTAAGTAAATCTATCAACTTCCAAAATATAATATTATTTAACATACAATAGCTCCTAATAAACTAGTTAATTCTTTTTTTAATTCTTGTGCTCTATGCTTACTAACTGGAATTGGAGCTTCATTTATATATACTATGTTTTTATCTAAGCTTTCAACCATTTTCAAATTAACTAAAAAGCTGCTATGACATCTAAAAAAATTCTTTCTGTCCAACAATTTTTCTATGGTTCTCATACTCATTTTTATCATATAAGATTTATCTGTTTTATGTATAATTAAATTTTTTTTATCTGTTTCTATGTATAAAACTGAATCTAAATTAATTTTCATTAAATTATTTTTATTATTTACTACCAAGAAGTTTGCTTCTTTCTCGATTATATTAGAAATACATTCGTTAAGGTGTTTTTGAACTACTTCATAAGTAAGAGGCTTTATTAAGTATCTATAAGCTCTAACCTCATATCCTTCATATACATAATCACTAATTGATGTCGTAAATAATATCTCTACTGTTTTATTAAACTCTCTTATTTTCTTAGCTGCATCCATTCCTGTTAACTTATCCATATGTATATCTAATAATAAAATATCTAAATTACTTGGATACTTTTCTAAAAGTTCTTCTCCCGATTCAAATTCATATATTTTAAATGATAGTTCCTTAAGTTTTAAAAATTCTTCAATATAATTTATTAAAATAGTCCTATGAAGTAAATTATCTTCACAAATGCCTATGTGTAAAACCATTATAATTTCCTCCCTTGATGTAATAATTTACAAGTTTAATCATACCATAAATTTACATATAATTCCAAAAGAACTAAGTGCATAACTTAGTCCTTTTTAAAATATATTGTAAAAGTATCCCATTTAAATAGATTTAGATGACTCGTATTTAAACAAATGAGATTATTTAATTAATTCAAGAAAGTTGCACCATCTAAAGTCTGAATAATATCGACATTTGGAAACTCTCCTATAGCATAAAAAGTATATATTTTATTTGGATTAATATTTACTTTATTACTTATAGCAATCTTATTATTTTCAACTATCTCTATATCCATCTTATATTCTTTTGGTTGTATATCTTTATAATCCGTATAATCTTTATATTTAACATTATTAAATATTCTTTCTCCATCCATTAATATATTAACTGCAGGTGCATCTGGAACTAAGTGTACAAACTTAAATTTAGATTCTGTACCAGATGGAATTTCCATTTTTTCTGGAATTGGGAATAATTCTAGACCATTTTCATTTAATATAATAGGCATCGTTATTAACTCATCAGAATTAACCTGTATTTTTGCTTCTGTTAATGGTTTATCTTTTTCATCTTTAATATATACACTAAATATATGTTCACCTTCTGGAACATATATATATGGAGTAAATTGAGCAAATCTAATATGATTATAAAATGGAAATCCATTTATATATACGTCTACTTCATCCCCATCTGGTATAGCATGCAAAATTCTAACTAAAGAATAATTTTCTTTAAAATTCCTCAAACTTAAACTCCCCCTTAAATCTTATTACTTACATACTATTATAGTATTAATTAGTTATTACTTTTGATGCTTGTTTCATTGTCCTAATCTTTACTATAGCTATTTTTATCCCCATGTTATTATCTCATGTAACTGTTTTCATATAGAAGTTATCCACTTTTCAACTGTTTATACAGTTGATATGTGTATAAATCTTAGCATTAAAAAAGTTGCTCATTAAGGAGCAACTTTTTTATTATCTATCTTCGTTTGTAACATTAAATACGTATGGTATATTTCTGTAATAGTCGCCAAAGTTTAATCCATATCCAACAACGAATTTGTCTTCTATTTCAAATCCGCAGTAGTCTGGAACTAATTCAACTTTTCTTCTACTTGGTTTATCAAGTAATACACAGCACTTTATACTAGCTGGATTTTTAGCTTTTAAATGAGCAACAACATGGCTCATAGTAAGAGCTGTATCTGTTATATCATCCACTATTAGTACGTCGTATCCTTCTAAATCAGCATTTATATCTGCCTCTACCTTTACGTTTCCTGTACTTTGTTCTCCGTGTCCATAACTTGAAGTAGTCATAAATTCAATTTTAACTGGTACATTTATGTTTCTAACTAAATCTGCACAGAATATGAAACTTCCCTTTAATAAAGATATTACTAAAAGTTTTTTTCCTTCATAATCTTTAGATATCTCAGCTCCTAGTTCTTTTAATCTAGATGCTATTTGTTCTTCTGAACATAAAACTTCCCATTTTTTAGTCTCTATATTCATAATTAATCCTCCACTGTATATAATGATACTATCCATTTTATCGGAGATTTACTTCTTTTGCAAGTAGAATTAGCCTACCTTATTCATATCATCCATTACATTTATTATAACCTCATCTGTAATAGACATTCCTTTATCACTTACTCTACCTAAATTTTGTATACTTTGTTCTACTTTAGCACCAACTATACCATTCATTGCTGGTACAAAGCACTCATATTTAGCTATTATAGCACTTTGTACAGCTGCTGATGCTGCTGATGCTAATTTTAATGCACATCCTGCTTTTGCTCCATCACATATCATACCACTTAAGTTTGCTACCATATTATCTATAGCGCCTTCTATTTGTTTTATATCTCCACTCATTAACCAAGATATACCTGCTGTTGCTCCTATTGATGCAGCAACTCCGCATCCACATACTGCAGATAATCTTCCTGTATAATTTTTAACGTAAGCTGTTACTAAGTGAGATATTGCTAATGATTTAGCTAATTTTTCATCAGATTGAGGGAATTTTTTACTATAAGCAACTATTGGAAGTATAGCTGTTAGACCATGATTTCCACTACCATTTGAACTCATAACTGGCATTTTAACTCCTGCCATTCTTGCATCTGATGCTGCTGCTGTTATCATCATGGCATTGTTTATTAAGTCATCTCCAAGTAATCCTTCTTCCATAGATTTCTTTATTCCATAACCAACACCTATTCCAGTTTTTTGTCTTAATCCATAATCAGCTATTTCTTGATTCATAGTTATTCCTTCTAATAAGAATTCTATATATTTAAATTCTAGTTTCTCTACATTTTCAACTATTTCTTTTATAGTTATTGTATCTAATATATTTTCTTCTTTTTCTATTGTAACAGCTACTTCTGTAACAGCTACTTCTACTTGTGCATCTTCATTTAATAAAACTTCTCCATTAGCTTCTAAGTAAACAAAGTTATCATGCTTAGTTCTTATGACAACCTTTGAAGTTTTTGTTTCTCCTTTTAAAATTACCTCTATATAAACCTTTTCTTTTGTTTCTAATGGTGATATCGATATTGGATTATTATCTATATAATTCTCTGCTTTCTTAACTTCTTCCTCAGTTAAAGTTTCTAATACTCTTAAACCATTTTCAGAATGACCACCTATAAATCCTAATGCTACTGATATTTTCAATCCTAATCTATCTGTTCCTGGTATTCCTACACACATTCCGTTTTTATATACGTTAGGACTAACTAATACAGTGTGATTTACTATTTCTTCTCCTAATAATTCTTTCGCTTTTGCACAAGCTAATGCTACTGCTACTGGCTCTGTACATCCTAATGCTGGTTTAACTTCCGCTTTTAACATATCTATTAATTTTGTTCTTACATCCATCATAATAAATTCCTCCATATAAATTAAATAATATTATGATTTAATATATAAGCAATAAACATGCCAATGTTTATTGCTTATATATTAAACTATAATATTTTTTTAGTATTTTTAATAAATATGTTTTATATCAACATCTTTTTGGTTAATTTAATATCTATAATAATAATTAATATGTTGAAATTTTAATATTCTACATATTATTACAATAATATCTTTCCAATAATAAATAATATTATTAATATTTATTGGCTATTGTATTATTTCTACATATTTCGTTAATATATTTATATTCTAAAGGTATACTTATATATTACTCGGACTTACGTTTTCACAAAAATCTCAAAACAATATAAAAAAGTCTCAAAATGAGATTCAGTATCATTTTGAGACAATATTGTATTTTTCTAATTTCCTATATAGAGTTGCTCTCGATATACCTAAAGCTTTTGCTACTAACTCTTTATCTTTTTTATAGCATTTATATTTATCTAATGCTTTTATTATTTCTCTTTTTTCTAATTCTTCTAAAGTTCTTATACTATCATCTTTAATTATGACTTCTTCAGATTGTATATTTTTCACCCTATTTGGTATTACATCTAAAGTAATTATAGAATTAGAAGACATATTGACACTATATTCTATTATATTTTGAAGTTCTCTTATATTTCCAGGCCAATTATAATCAACCATTATATCAACTATATTCTTATCTATATCAATTACATTTTTATCTAGTTTTCTAGAGTATTCCTTAACCATAAAATCAATTAAAAGAGGTATATCTTCCTTACGTTCTCTTAAGCTTGGCAAGTTTATCGGTATGACATTTAATCTATAATATAAATCTTCTCTAAATGCACCTTTGCTAACCATCTTTTCTAAATCTTTATTAGTTGCAGCTACAATTCTTACATCAATTAGTTTGTTAGACTTTGAACCTATCTTGTTAAGTTCCTTTTCTTGTAGTACTCTAAGTAACTTTGCCTGCAAGTGTAGACTCATGTCTCCTATTTCATCTAGGAATATAGTACCTTTGTCAGCTAATTCAAATTTACCTAACTTACCGCCTTTTTTAGCTCCTGTAAATGCACCTTCTTCATATCCAAATAACTCACTTTCTAGTAAATTATCTGGAATAGCTGCACAATTAACTGCTACAAAAGGATTGTCACATCTACCGCTATGATTATGTATAGATCTTGCAAACAATTCTTTACCGGTTCCACTTTCACCTATTATAAGAACTGTGGATGTAGATTTAGATGCCATTAAAGCTTCTTTTTTAGTATTATTTATTGCCTTACTATCTCCAATTATATTATCTACGGTTATGCGATAATCTTTATTCATTTTATTGTAGTTTTTAATTGCATCTTTCTTATCTATAAAATCTATAACATATCCCTTAAGTTCATTATTCAATGTTATTTTACTAATATTATAAACGCCTTTTAAATCACATCCATTAACTTTATAATGAAAACTAAAAGACTTGTCCTTTTTAAAGTTATCAATTAATGAATCACTTACAAAGTTTAGCACTTCGAATATATTTGCATCATTTATATTTTCTTTCAAATTAAAAATTTGTTTAAACTTAGAATTGTATTTATCTATTTTTCCATTTACATCAATAGACACTATTGCCTTATCAATACTATCTACTAAAGTTTCTAATTTTTTCTTTTCTAATTTTAATTCATAAGTTTTAATTTCTGCCTTTATCTTATTAGAAATTAAATCAGCCATTTTACCTAAGAAATTCATTAGACCATCTTTATTATTCTTTATAATATCAGCCTGCTCTTTAGTGAATGCTATTAGGCCTATTACGCCATATGTATCGTCATCACATACAATCGGGCAACAAACTTCTGAAAACTCCTTACAGTCGATGCTGTTGTAGCATTCCTTACATATATCATTACAACTAGGGTCATCTATTATAATTTCAATCTGCTCTGTCAGCGATTTATTGAAAGCAGAGTATCCATGTACTTTTTCGCCTATCTTTTCTATATATATTCCAGTTCCTGCTATTCTTATTAAATCTTGATTTACAATAGTTACATCTATTCCTAAAACCGCTACTATTGCTTCTGCTATATTTTGGATATCATCTTTTATATATTCTAAATTGCTCATACTCATCAGTCCTTAATCTTTCTTAAATTAAGTATTTCTTTTAGTTCTTTTAATATTACATATATTTTATTTAATGTAGATTGAATAGACATCAACATTATAAATAACATAACTATTATAATTAATTCGTAATTAAAATTCATAAATATATAATCTCCTATTTTATAAAATTAAGCATAGCATTTGCTTATCTAATTTGACCAGCAACATTATTCAGCATTTACTTTTCCAATGTATAAAAGACCAGGCATAACCTAGTCTTTTGATTTCATCCATTGTTTTATATTATCTATTTTCTTTTTCCTATATAAATATATCTTTCACTCTCAACTTCTTTTAGATTTCCATCAAAATTTAGTTTAGAAAATAAATTAATTATTTCATGAGGATAATGATAACTTAGATTTTCACCACAAAGCTTATGTTTTAAATTCTTTAATTTTACTTTTAAATTTTTTAAATTTAAATCCTCTAATATTAATTCTCCATTATGCTTTAAAACCCTGTTTATTTCTTTTGAGGCTTGTTTACAATTTGCAGTATTATTGAAATGATCCAATATTATTACTTTGTCAAAGTATTTATCCTCAAATGGTAATAGTTCTAATGATCCTTTAATAACATTACAGTTTCCATTATGTATTAAAGAATAACATACATCTTCATAATGGCTATTTTCTAGTATCGTAACGTAAACTCCTAACATCCTCAATCTGTTACCTAAGTTGCCTATATTCCCAACAAGTAATATATTGTTTCCTATATCATATCTGATAGTATCTAAAAAACATGTTACATCATCAGAAGTATCTGTTAAATCAGCATTAGGCTCATAGTCATAATATAATACGCTTTTCATAATGCTCCCCCTCTTTATTTTCTACGTTTATAAATCGAATCATAGAGTAGATTATAATAAATTAGGAGCAACTATTCAATAGGTAAATTATAAACTATACAGGAAATCCTATTCATTGTTATTTTCGCTAGTTTTTTTTATTTTGGAAATAGATACTTCATATGCAACTTTCTTAAGTACTCCCCCATCTTCTGTTTTCTTTTCATATTCTCTGCTTTGTACCCTTCCCCACATTTGTATTCTATCTCCTATTTGTAGACTTTTTGCAAATTTAGCATTACGTCCCCAAACTATAGATGGTATGTAATCAGATTTATTGTATGGTCTATTTATAGCAACTAACAAATCTGTTATTTCTCTCCCTAATGGTGTTTTTCTATATATAGGTGATTTGCATATAAATCCATCTAAGAATATATTATTTGGATCTTTGTTATCTTGTTCTGATACTTTTATCTCTCTAACAAAAATAGTAAGAACTAATCTATTTTTATTATTTATATTTTTATTATAAGATCTTAACTGACCTACTATTCTAACTGATTTATTATTTTCAAAATCAATCTCCTCAAGTAATCTTTCCGATACAGTAACTGGAAGCGTATCATATGAATCACTAAGTCTATTTATTTTTATTTTGGCATTATAGAATTTCTCTCCAAAAATTTCATGGCTAAATTCTAATTCATTTTCTAATTCTCCTCTTAGGTTTACTATGTTAGTATCATCCTTAACAGTAATCATTTTTTATCCCCCCATAATTGTTAATTCTTATGTTTTATCTTTTCTTATATAATAAATATATTTATATGTAACAATTTTTATTACAATTTATTATGTTGTATTTATCTTATTCAGTTTTTTGCCTCATATTTAATAAAATCAAAATACTCTTTTCTATAAATATTTAAATATTAATTAAGGCTAGCCTGATAAATATAATAATTTTTTAACTACCATTCATTAAACTAACGTTAAGTATTATTCTTTTATTTTTTGTAGCCCATTGCTATCTATTGTAAAATTATCCTTATAAATCATTTCTGAGATAGGAACTATTTCATAACCATTTTTTTTAAGATTTATTATTATTGCATCTAAATACTGCGCAACATTACTTATATTTGCATGAAATAATACTATAGACCCTGGCTGTGAATTTTTTACAACTTTTTCTATTACATGATTAGGTCCTAATTCTTTCCAGTCCAGAGAGTCTATATCCCACTTAATAACTTGATAACCTAAAGACTTACAAATGTCTAATGTTTTTGTATCTATCTCTCCAAATGGTGGTCTATATAAAGTAGTTTTCTCTCCAGTTATCTCTGAAATTTTATCTGAAGTTATTTCAATTTCTTTGACTATTGCTTCTTCTGACAATTCTTTTGTATTTGCATGCGTATTAGAATGATTTCCTAACTCATGTCCTGATTTATGTATTTTTTCTACTAACTCTTTATTGTCATCTACCCAACTTCCCACTAAAAAAAATGTTGACTTTATACCATGTTTATCCAACGTTTGTAGAATCTCGTCTATATTATCAGACCCCCATGCTACATCAAAACTTAAAGCTATTTTTTTCTCTTCTGTATCAACCTTATATATTGGCATATTTGCATTACCTTGTTTATAGCATACGTATCTTATTCCATAAACTAATCCAAATACTAATACTAATGTTAATACTAAGAAGAATATGCTAGACATTAAAGATTTTGTTCTCTTAAATCTATTATTCATATTTACACCTTCCTTTGTATTGTCCTATATTTAAAATTTATTTTTTTTATTTCAAAAAATTACTATTAAATAAAATTTATTATTTGGGCAAATTAAATTCAATACTAATAAAAGGTGGTGTATTTATGTCAAATATAAGAAGTTCATTTAATAACATCAAGGGACATCAAGTGGAGACAGCTAGAGAAACTATTAAGTTTGAAAATAGACACTATCTAAGAGAAGCTCATGGAATTCAAGAAGGTATACGTAAAGATAAGAAAATAAAAATGGGTACAAAAAAGAAAAAATAAATTTATTTTTAAATTTTTAGGTATATAAAATTAGATTACAGGGCAAATTAGTATTAACAACACACAAACAAAAGTGTTGTTAGACATCACTTAAGGGAGGAATTCTACTATGTCAAGTAAAAAAGCAGTTCCAGCAGCAAAAGCTGCATTAAACCAAATGAAGTTAGAAATAGCTAATGAAATAGGTTTAGCTAACTATGAAACAGCTGATAAAGGTAATTTAACAGCTAGACAAAATGGTTATGTTGGTGGATATATGACTAAGAAATTAGTTGAAATGGCTGAACAACAAATGGCTGGAAAGTAGATTATAATTCTGACATCTAGGTAAAAGAAAGGCTACCATTTTGGTAGCCTTTTTATTTGTAAATTTATTCAAATGTTATATTAAATAAATTGTGCTTTTATTTTTATATATTTTAGTTTAATATATTATATAGAAATAGTTTACGGAGGATGATATTATGTTTGAGAACTCATCTGAAGAATTAGCTTCTCATAAGCTTTTAATTTTATATATCTTAAATAAAATTAATATGGATTTAACTAATTCTCAAATAACACAAGTTGTATTAGAAACAGAAATGATGAATTACTTTTCTCTTCAACAGTTTTTATCGCAACTTATGGAATCTAAATTTTTAGCTACATATAAAGACTCTGATAGAGAATATTACTCTCTTACTCAAAAAGGACTAGAAATTTTAGAATATTTCTTATCTAGAATACCTGAGGATGTCACTAAAAGGATAGACGGATATATCATTAATAATAAAGAAAATTTATTATCTGATACTCAAGTCAAATCAAGCTTTGTTAAGCAAAGTGATCATGAGTTTATTGTTAATCTAAGAGTTATAGAAAACCAATCTAATTTAATAGATTTAAATTTAAATGTTTCTTCAGAGAAACAAGCTAAACTTATTTGTAATAATTGGAAAAAGAACGCATCATACATGTATGCAGAAGTTATAGACTTACTTATACGCGATATGCATTAAGCCTACACACATAATATTGTTGTAGGCTCTTTTCCTACTTTTACTTCTTTTACCAGCTTATTAGTAGAGATATCATATATTTTAACTGAATTTTTCTGGGTATCAGATACTAATAATAATTTTTCATCCTTAGAAATTTCTAATCCTTGAGGATTTCCTTCTACATCAATACATCCTAAATATTGTCCTGTCTCATAATCTAAAATTTTAATATCCTTATATCCTAAATCCGCTATATATACTTTTTTTGCACTATAATTGAAGCATACCTCAACAGGTAATAAAAATACATCTATTATATTGATTATTTCCATTTTTTCTTCATCTAAAATAACTAGTTTTCCGTCCAAAGTTGATGTGTATATTTCCTTCTTCTTCTTATCTATTTTTATATGCCATGCTTTAAAGTTTGTATTTATTTTTCTATCAATACATTTTCTAAGAGTGTCTATACATACGATCGAGTTTATACAAGGTACATATAACTTATTTTCACTTTCATCAAAATCAAATCCATGAGGCATTTCATCTACACTAATTATTCCAATAGGATTTAATGTTTCTTGGTCTAGTATGTATATACTATTTGAATCTTCATTTGATATAAATAATTCACCGTTGCATAAAGCTATCTGACTTAAGTTTCCGCCTATAGATACACTTTCTATTATGTTATGAGTAGAAAGGTCTAATACATACAATATTCCATCACTAGAGCTGGGTATATACATTAGATTTTTTTCTTTATCTACACAAATATGATGTGGATATATATTTTCTTCTAAACATATTTCATTCTCTACTTTAAATATAGGGTACTCTAATATGCTAATACTTTTTGATAAATAGTTCGAAATATATACTTTCAAATAATATCCTCCTCCCTTTAATACATCTACTACAATAATATATTACTATTTACGCTTGTATTATTACTACCTTTTAAGTATTGCAATATTAAGTACACATTGGTATTATTAACTTAACAAAATTAATTATTTTTAGGAGTTTATATTATGAAAATAACATTTAAACCAAGTGGGGTTTGTTGTAGAGAAATGATATTAGAGATTGATGATAATAACGTTATAACTGACGTTGAGTTCCTTGGAGGATGTGCTGGTAACTTACTAGGAATTAAGCATCTAGTAATAGGTCAAGATGCTCATGAAGTGGCTGACAAGTTAGCTAACGTACTATGTGGTGGTAAAGCTACATCTTGCCCTGACCAATTATCTAAAGCTATACGTCAATCTTTATAATAAATATTTTACTAAAACAAAAGGTGGTCAATGACCACCCTTTTTGTATACAATAATCTTTAATTTAATACTAAAATATTATTTACTAAAGTTCTAACTGTACCTATCATATATAAAGAACCTGCACTTATTATTATATCTTCTTCACTAGCATTTTTTAATGTATAACTAACAGCTTCTTCTATACTTGGCTTAGCCGCGATATCATCTACATACTTAGATATTTTTTCTTTTAAAACTTCACAACTTATAGCTCTTGGATTATCTGGAGTTGTAGTTACTACTTTATCAAAATGAGGCATAAGTATATCTAATACACCCTCTATATCTTTATCTTCTAACATACCTATCAAAAGAGTAGCTTTTTTGCCGTTAAAGTTCTTTTCGATGGCTTTAGATAAAGATCTTGCTCCATCTTCATTATGAGCACCATCTATTATAAATATCGGTCTTTCCATTATTTTTTCTATTCTACCTGGCCATTTGGTGTTTATAAGCCCAACTCTTATACTTTCTTCACTTATGTTTAAGTTTTTAGATTGTTCCAGGAACTTTATAACACTTAGAGCTAACATAGAGTTATTTATTTGATGATCTCCTATTAACTTTATTTCTAAATCTTCGTATTTATCACCCATTATAGTACAGTCATATGTTTGAGAGTATATATCAGATTGTTTAACTTCTATATCATCAAATTTAACTTCTATATATCTAGCATTTTTCTCTTTACATATATCCTTTATAACATCTTTAACTTCATCACTTTGATCGTAAACTATAGCGATTCCATTCTCTTTTATTATTCCACCTTTTTCATAAGCTATCTTTGCCACTGTATCTCCAAGTATACCTACATGGTCTAAGCTTATAGAAGTTATTACACTCACTTCTGATGCCTTTATTATGTTAGTAGCATCATATCTACCACCTAGTCCAACTTCAAGCGCTACAAAGTCAACAGCTTGCTCACAGTAGTAGTAAAATCCCATAGCAGTAACTATTTCAAATTCAGTAGGATATGAGTATCCTTCACATACCATGTGATCTATTTTCTCTTTTATTAAAGTAACTATTCTAGCTACATCTTCTTCAGGTATATTTTCACCATTAATTCTTATTCTTTCTGTAAAGGTTTCTAAGAATGGTGATGTATAAAGTCCTACCTTATATCCAGATTCTTTTAGTATACTAGTTATAAATGAACATGTTGAGCCTTTTCCATTAGTTCCTGCCACATGTATTATATTTAATTTATCTTGTGGATTTCCTAAAAGTTCTAATAATTTCGTTATGTTGTCTAATCCTAATCTCACTCCAAATTTATGAGTTTCCTCTATGTACTTTAGTGATTCTTGATAATTCATCTCTAGTCCCCCTTGATCATTTTGCTTATAAAAATTGTATATTCATATTAAAATTGACCTATATAGACACTATAGGACAATTTTATTTGTATACTCTTATTATAGTATATTTTTACAATAAAACTGAACAAAAAAATAAAGCTCTACATGTTCCATTTGTGATGTGATTATCTTTTTTAAAAAAAGCCACTCTAATTTAAGAGTGACTTTTCTAAAATATATTAATTGTTTATATATTTTTCAAATACTTCTGTGAAATCTCTATTACTATAAGTTTTTCTTAACGCTTCCATCCAATCTAAGTTGAAATTAGTTAAATCCTGTACAATATTAGTTACATTACCTTCTATAACACATCTTGATATTGCATCATTAGCCATCTTTAATCCGTTAACTCCATCGTCTATTGAAATATGATTCATTCTTTGTATTCTATTTACTTCTACTAACGTCTTATATAAGTCCTTTAATTTCTCTAATTGTCTTTTATCAACATCTATACTAAAGGCTTCATTCCCAAAGCTAAACTTTATCTCTACATCTGCATCTATAGTTCCTGCTGTTTCTAAAGATACTGCATGAACTTTTTCATAACAAAATTCATGTCTTCTTACAGTTCTCTTTTTGCTCATAGCATTTTCACCATCTACATGCAAAAGACCTCTATTTGTGAATACATATTCATCTGTTTTAGACTTTATTACGAAGAATATTTTTTCATCATCTTCATGCATTATGTAATCATCACCATCTACTTTATCAAAGTCCTTTGGTTCGATTATTTTTCCTATATCAGATATTCCTAGTGTATCTGCTGCTATTCTTCCAAATAAGTTTCCTGCCATTTTAAATCCTCCTGTTTTATCGATATTTTTTATACCATTTAAATTCCCTTTAATATATTATAATATTCTTTATCTAAACTATATAGTTTAATATGAAAATATATAAAAACACCAACTTAGATTTAAAAATAATTCTAAGTTGGCGTTTTAATTTACTAATCCTAAGATTTATTATGCTTTTTTTGATGAAAAAGCTTTCTTTAACATAGTTATTGAAGTATAAGCTATAACAAATATTACTAACCACTTTAATACATTTAAAGGTAATGATTTAACTAAAAATGCAGCTATAAATACCCCTATAATTCCTCCTAAAGTTATAAATAAAGAAGTTTTCTTTGCATAAGCATCTTCTTTTATAAATTTAATACTAGCTACTGGCATTAACACTGCACAAGAACCCATCATTATTGGGAACGCTACATCAGGAGACATTCCTAAGAAATATATCATTGCCATACATGGAGAATATAATCCTACTCCTGCTGTCATTAATGCACCTAATATGAAGTTACCAACTACACCTATAACAAGTTTTATCCCTGTTAATCCTATTGAATCTCCTCCACCTGGCATTAAACCTAATTGAGCTAATAACATTAATGTTGCCGTTATAGCTAATGCAACTCCCATTATTATTTGTATTTTTCTCTCATCCATTTTAGATATTACACCAGCACCTAAATAAGAACCTACAACAGCTGCTCCTATTAAACTTATTAATGTAACTGGTTCAACTTCTATAACAGTTGTAAATATAAACGCTTCCAAGACTACCGGTATTGTATGGGATACATTTAACGTTCCCGGTATTAATCTATCTGAAACATTCATTTTTAATACATTCATCATAGCTACTGTTGGAGCAAATGAACCGATTCCTAAAGTATCGAAAAAGTCTGTTGCAAATCCTGTACAAAAAGATTTTCCTGCAGGTACATCTTCGAAATTGTTCTCAGCTTTAGCTTTTGATACATCTTTTAAAAAGTTAAATCCAAATAATGATACTGCCGCTGCTAACACTATTCTTAACAAATTTATCATACTATAATTCCTCCCTAATATTGTAATAAAATGTAACTTAATATAAGTATATATTCATATCTAGCTATATTCAATAACTTAATTATATATATTTTACTTTAATATGAATCCATATTTAACTGGATCTTCTTCATCTATAACAAATTGATTAAATCCTGTTATATATGCAGCTCCTGTTATTTCAGGTATTATTGCTTCATAGTCAGCTACTTTATCAATACCTAATATTCTTCCTTTAAATAAAGTTCCTAATATACTTTCATATACGAATAATTCGCCTTCTTTTAATTCTCCTTTAGAATATAAAGTAGCAAGTTTAGCACTTGTTCCTGTTCCACAAGGAGATCTATCAACTTGACCTTGTCCAAATATAACTACATTTTTATAGTTAGCTTCTGGATGCGTTGGCTCATCATATACTTCAACTAAATCTACAGTATTTATATGTGATAATTCCGGATGTTGTATTTCTATAGTTTCATTTATTATATCTCTCATCTTTAAAGCTATTTCAGTTATCTTTTGAGTGTTCTTAGGTTCAACTTTTAATCCTAATTGCTTAGCATTTACTATTGCAAAGAAACTTCCTCCAAAAGATATATCAAAAGTTATAGTTCCTATTTCAGGCATTTCTATCTGAACATCTCTTTTATATAAGAACGCTGGTACATTTACTATAGAAACTTCTTTAACTCTATCATTTTCAACTTTAGCTGTAGCTCTAACTATACCAGCCGGAGTATCCATAACTACATTAGTTGTAGGCTCTTGTTTGTCTACCATTCCTGTTTCTATAGCAACAGTTACAGCACCTATTGAACCATGACCACACATGTTTAAGTACCCTCCACCGTCCATGAATATGATTCCGAAATCAGCTTCATCATTAGTTGGTTGTGTTATTATAGAACCGAACATATCATTATGTCCTCTTGGCTCTAACATTATAGCAGTTCTTAAATGATCTAAATTTTCTTCTAAATACGTTTTCTTTTCAGCCATAGTGTTTCCTTTTATATTAGGAATTCCACCTGTTACTATTCTAGTTGGTTCACCCATAGTATGAGAATCTATTGCATGTATACTTCTTGAAAATTTCATATTCGTAGCCTCCACAGTTGTTTTTTAGTTTATTATTTTCTCATTTTTAATTTCAAAAATGCTAGAGCTTTTTTAGCATCTATTTCATCAGCATTGTTTTCTCCTACAACCTCAGTCTCTATTCCTTGATTTGATTTATTGATATCTACAATTGTATCCATATACTTATTAGTTACAACAAACTTAGCTTGTGTCCCATTAAATGTTACTCCTACTTGCGGAATATTTCTTTTACCTATTTCTTCCATAGTGTTAGCATAATCAACGTGTGAATTTCCCCAACCATCACATGATATTATAACTCCATCAGCCCTCATAGCTTCTAGCCATGCAGCCGTTCTCTTCCCAACAAATTCTTTCTCTTTGTTGTCTTGTGGTGTTCCTACTACTACTATTCCTAAAAGATCTATATCCTTATCATTGCTTACAACATCTAATAATGGATCTCTAAAATGGTGAAGAGATGTTTCTTTAGTAGATGGTCCTATTCCCATAATCTCACCTCTTTTAAGTCATAGCTCTAAGGGCGCCATCTCTATATTCATTAGGAGATATAATCATAGGTACATTTGCCATATCGATTATAGATGTTCCACCATTTAAACCACTTGGTTCATTTGGAAATAACTGATTATCATACATTGCACCTTGCCCTGCTATTTGTTTTACTATGACGATTTTTTTTGCATTAGGTCTTATTTTGTCAAAATATTCACGAACTTGAGTGGCATTTCTACCATCTTCTTCTTTTAAAACATCCCTAATCTGTTGTATAAAATCATCACATGCTTTAAATACTGTTAATGGAAGATTTCTTTCATATGGCAAGCCGCCTTTAACTGTTACATCTATATGTATTATATAATCAGTAGTTGAAGGTGTTCCGTATCTTCCAAATATAATTTGATCTTGAAGATTACCTTCTGAAGATCCAAACTCATGCATTTGTCTTCCATCTTCATCTACACCAGTTAGCATCACATATACTCCAGTTAAAGTATGAGTTATACCTTCTCCTAGTATTCCTAATACCTTAGTAGATATCGGGACTATATCCATGATAGTATTTATATCTCTATCATAGTCTCCAGGTTTAATTATATCTAATTTTATATCTGATATTAAATTATTTTGTTCTTTTATAAATTGTATACTTGATATATCTATGGAAAGTACATCTTTATTTATTGATGTTTTAGAATCGACTTTAACTTCATTAATATGAAATGGTTTTATAACAAGTCTTCTTAATATTTTTTCTTCCATAATTACCACCTTTTTTATAAACCCTTCTCCTTAAACAAGGAGAAGGGTTTATTATTTTTAAATAAAAGCTAAATTCTAAACGTGAGCTTTATATTCATATGGTAATGGAATTATCTTACCAGCAGATGGTATTGCTATTAACTGCTTTAAAGTATCTTTTAATATATTTGTTTGCATTTCTATATTGTTTGGTTCTCCAGCATTAGCTCCCATTGGAACCAATGGAGCAACTGCTCTTGGACTTCCATTTTGTCTAACTACTGGTGGTAAAGCTGCGATTACTATTGTAGGTATTCCAGCAGCTTCTATGGCTCTCTGCACGATCACGGCAGTTCTATGGCAAGTACCTCAGCCAGCAGTTAAGACTACTCCGTCTACGCCTTCTTCTTTTAATTTTTGAGCTATAGCAGGTCCACTTTCTTCACTGAAAGCTGTTTGGTCTCCACCACCACCCATAAATCCATAATGAACAGGTGCAACTCCTTTTACAAATCCTTCTGCAGCTAATTCATTTAATCTATCTATAGGGAACATACAGTTTATATCTTTATTAACATCTCCATTATCGTATCCACCATGTGATACCATCATTTCGTCAACTGTAGCAGTATTTGGTATTTCTCTAAATGTAGTATCTCCTGCTAAGTTAAATTTCTTGTCAGATTTTAAGTGAACACCAGCTGCTGTAGCTAAAGCAATTGTCATATCTTTTAATTCTTTAGTTACAGGAGTCCATACTGGAGGAGGTGTTATTGGAACAAATATTTCAGATTGAAGTCCTTTTATTGTTGTAAGGCTCATGTGTTTCCTCTCCCTTCTATTTTTCAGAATTTTCTTTAATGTTTTTTAATTTTTCTTCAGTTCTTCTTATATTTTCTACATAATTTGCATTAGGTACTGGACTTAACACCTCGGGATAGCTTAGTAAAAATCCAACTTCTAGACCTAATTCCAGTTCGTAGTCAGTTATAAGCATTCTTTTAGGTATCTTAAATTGTCCAAGTCTTCCTTTAAGGTCTATAGTAACTCCACCATCTGTAAGTTCAACTATAACACCCTCATACATTCTTTCTGTAGAGATATATTTTAATCTATCCATTATTATTTACCTCTTTTCAACTTGGCTTATATTTTTATTTTTCGTATATTTCTATTCTCTTTTTACTCTTTGGTAAACTTTGCTCATTTTCTTCTAATTTTATTTCTTGTCCTGTTGCTTTTTCTATAGCTTCTATGTTATTTAACTTAACATTAGCATTCCATTTTCTTTCAGCAGCTTTTATTTCTTCTCCCGCTATTACAGACTTAAGCATTGCTAAAGCTCTTATAGCATCTTCTGGAGATAATGTATTGTTTGATAATATTTCATTTTCTATACCTTGCTTAGACTTATTGTTGTCTATCATGTACTTCATGTATTTATTACCAACAACTAAAGCACCTTGAACAGCTGAGAATGACATACCAACTACTGGAATATCTCTCATACCTATTTGTTCTATATGAGATGCAAAGTCTATATGGTTATTTCCGAATCCTTCAGTTGTTACTATAGCTCCGTCAACACCCATAGCTTCTATCATCATACCTAATCTCTTAGATACATAGAATTTCTCAGCATTTACTTGTGGAGACCCAACAAATACAACACCTACTAAATCTATTTCTTCATCTTCCATAGCCTTTATTACTAATGGCTCTCTGAAGTAATGTCTTGACATTTCCTTAGATGCAGGTCCTATACAAGTTAATGCATGTATACCACCATCTAATACTTCAAGTGGAGATAATACAACTGGAACATTTCCTAAGTCAACGTTTGGTTGAGCTCCTAATGTACCAACTGGTTCAACTGGTAATATTAAGTTGTCATGCATTGCACCTTGACCCATTATCTCTTTGATAACTACAACTTTTTTCTTACCTGCTCTTCTATATTGAGTTAACTCTTCAGTATCTACTACTAAAGATTCATCAGCTTTCTTTAATGCTTCTCTTATTTCTTGAGTGATGTAATCACTAGCACAGTGTGCAGCTAAAGGTCCTGGTCTTTCCATGTTAGTACCAGCTTTTATCGTTACTTGAGTTTTTATGAATATATCACCTTTGTCAGGAGCACCTGGTCTTCCCCACATTATGTTAGTTTCTAATACACCTTCTGAAGAACCGAACTCACCTATTTGAACTCCATCTTCATCTGTACCAGTAACCATCATTATAACTCCGTCTAAAATTCTAGTTATACCAGTTCCTAATTCGCCTTCTTCTTTAGTTGCAATAGGTTGTACATCCATTACAGTTTCACTATAAGTGTTGTACTTATCTGGAGTTATTATTTCTAATTTAAGGTCAACTACTAAATCTTGATTATCTACAGCTTCTTTAGTTAAAGTCTCTGGAGTTCTTATATATAAAGTTGTTCCTTCTATTTTAGTTTCTTGTCCAAATTCAACTTTTTCTATCTTAAAGTGCTTCTTAGTTAAAGTTCTTAAAACTTTAGCTTCTAGTTCAACGTTTTCTTTTACTGGTACTTCTACTTGAACTGGAGCTTGAGTTTGAGCTACTTGAACTGGAGCTACTCCCATTTGAGCTGCTACTGATAAAGGTATTTCTAAGTTTATATCTCTACCTTCACCTATGTGTATCTTTATTGTTTGACCATTTACTGGTGCAACTGTTGCTACTGTTGCTACTGGAGCAACTTCTTTAACTTCCTCTACTACAACTTCTTTTTTAACTTCTTCTACTACTATACCGTCTAAACAATCTGGTGTTAAAGGTGATAAAGCATCCATAGTTTTAGTTAATTTTGCACCTAAAACTTGTCCTATTGTTAAACAATTTTCTGGTATTGTTAGTAATCCAGAATCCTCTAAATCAGCAAATATTGCTGGATCTTCTAAGTTTGATGGTTCTATTGTTGTTCCTGCTTCAAATCTACAGCAGCATATTGCTGGATCTTTAGCATGCTCTTTAGCTGTTTCTACAGTTATTGACATTACAAATACCTCCTTACACTATTTTTTTCTTCTATATATTTTATGTCCTGAAGCTCTTAAAACATGATCAGTACTATGGTATACAGGCATTCCTAACCTAGGCGCCACTTGCATCACTGTGTTAGTTCAGTCCTCGCAATTTCCTATTAGTACAGCCTCTGCTCCTTGACTTTTTAACTTAAGTACTTTCTCTGCTTGTCCTGGGCATATTCCTGGTAAATCACATCTAAATCTGCCATTTACTTCAGTCATTCTCTTGCATCTTTCTTCTGCCACAACTTCTGCTCCCATTAAAGATGCGATTTCTTTTAATCTATCTTCCTGGGCTCCACATTCACAAGCAATGATTCCTAACTTTTTAGTTTCATTAGGTAATGGCATTGATACTAATATCCCCCCCAGAGTTTTAGTTACTGGGCTTTCCTCTTCACCGTGTCTACCAGTAAAAGGTCCCCCTAAAACTATTTCTCCATAAGGTTTTACGTATCCACCACATTCTTCAATAAAGTTTATTATTGGCATTCCTATTGGAACATCCATAAATACTCTACCCTTATTTTCTGCTCCTTTTACTCTTCCTCCAACAGTTATATCTTTAGATATAAAAGGTTTTCTATCTTCTATTGCTTCAACTATACGTTTTATAGTTTCTACATTAGAAACAACTGCTTTCGCTTCTATTGGAAGTTGGCCTGGAACAAGAGTTACTCCTAATAATTCTCTTACAATAACTCTCTCGTCACCAGCTGGATACATATCTGGTAAATATTTAATTTCTATATTTTTTTCATCTTTACAAGCTTTTCCTAATGCTATTAGAGACTTTTTGTATTTTGGCTTTACAGCTATGTAAGCCTTTTCTGCTTTAGTTATATCTAACATGTACTTTAATCCCTTAACTAAAATCTCAGGATTTTTTTCCATAAACTCTACATTGTGTCCTAATACAGGTTCACACTCTGCAGCATTTGCTATAATATAACCACCTGTAAGATCTACATTAAGCTTAACATGAGTTGGGAAACCAGCTCCACCAGCTCCAACTATACCAGCTTCTTTTATAGCTTCTAAATTGCTTTCTGTTTCTTTTATCTTTACATACTCACTTGGTTGATTTTCATTAGCTTCTATTAATATTGCAGTTTCTGTTATATCAACAACTTTACCATATACACTAGCATGTATATTAGCTCCTAATCCCTGAGGTTGTGCTACAAGTTGACCCTTTTTAACTTCACTTCCAACCTCAACAACAGGATTACACGGCGCTCCTACATGTTGTCTCAATTCTATTTTAAGTATCATAGTCGTCACCTCCCTGCCAGTTTTTCTTTTACGTCTTTTTATATAAGCAACTTTCATGCCAAGTGTTTTATATTATATATTTTTATGTTATTTTTATGTTATTCGTTTATAAAATAACATTTTTCGACACATTTCAGCCATATTTTTTATTTTTTTAGGTTCTTCTATCATTTCATCTATAATTATACATGCAAATGATTTCGTTTTCCTGAGATTTCGTCAATTTTCTGACACTTTTTAATTAATTTCTACATATAATTTTCGTTATTTTTATGACATAACTGTATTTAAGCAACTTTTATTTTTTTTACCGAAAGTGTCTATTTTTCGTCTATTGTCTATTTTTAGACATATCTATTTTGTATTGATCAATTTTATAATATAAAGTAGTTCTTGGTATATTTAAAATTTTAGCTGCTTTTGCTTTATTACCATTAGCCATTTCTAATGCTTTAGTTATTGTATTCACCTCTAATTTGTTTATAGCTTTAGTTAAATCTAATGGATATTCTTCTATATTATTATCCTTAACTTCATCTAATATGTACTCAGGTATATCATCTATTTCAATTGTATCTCCTCTAGACAATATCGCTAAGTTTTCCATAGTATTTTTAAGTTCTCTTATATTTCCTTTCCAGCTATATTTTTGTAATATATTCATAGCATCCTTACTTATATCTAAAATTTCTTTATTATTTTGTTTACATATTTCTTCTATAAATTTATATACTAATACAGCTATATCCTCCTTCCTTTCTCTAAGAGGAGGTAAATCAATTTGAACTACATTTAATCTATAATATAAATCTTCTCTAAATTTTCCCTGTTTAATTAATTCTAGTAAATTTTTATTAGTTGCAGATATTATCCTAGCATCTACTTTTATAATATTTTCCCCTCCTATTCTCCTAATTTCTTTTTCTTCAAGAACCCTAAGCAGTTTAGCTTGCATACTTAAAGGTAAATCTGCTATTTCATCTAAAAATACAGTTCCATTTTTAGCTAACTCAAATATACCCATTTTACCTTTTTTATTAGCTCCTGTAAATGAGCCTGATTCATACCCAAAAAATTCACTTTCAAATAATTCTGATGGAATTGCACTACAGTTTACTGGTATAAATTGACCTTTTCTCTCACTATCATCGTGTATTGCTCTTGCAAACCCTTCTTTTCCTGTACCACTTTCCCCAAATATAAATATACTGCTTGTTGTCTTAGAAACTCTTTTTACTTTCTCTTTTGCTTTCTCTAATTTATAGCTTTTTCCTAGTATATTTTTAAAACTTCCACTAGATAAGTTCTTAACCTCATCTTGGAGATATTTCAGACGACTCTCTGTATTTTTTAGTTTTTGTGAAAGTTTTTTAGCTTCCGTTACATCAACTTCTGTACAAACAACTCCAACAAACTCTGAGTTAATAAATATAGGATTTGCATCTACTAATCCATATATCTCTTTACCTTTATTTTTAATTTTATATACTCCACTTTCTCTGTTTTTAGTATTCAGGGCCTTATATGATATAGTATCTTTAAGATAATCCTCTATGGATTCTCCTAATATATGCTCTGCTTTTATGTTATATCTTTCTTCCATAAATTTATTCCAAAGAACTACAGTTCCATCTTTATTTATCGCTCATATACCTTCTTTTATTTCCCCTATTATGCATTCAATAGTCGCTCCATAATTTTCCATTTCCATATATAGAAAATCTCTTATGTGCTTTTGATTTATCACACCTATAATCTTTCCGTTTTCTAAAACTGGTAAAACACCTATATTACTTTTTATCATTTTATTTCTACATTCATCTAATTTGGCTTCTTTATCTATATGTATTATATGCTTAACCATAACTTCGCTAACTAACATATCTTTATAGTTTTCTTTTTTTCTAGATATTCCACAAATATCAGTTAAAGATACTATCCCTTTAAGTTTACCATCATCATTTATAATCATAACTTCTCTTTCATTATTCTTTATAAATAATTCTACAGCATTATCTAAATTATTATGTTCCTTCAAAATAATAAAATCTTTATTCATTACTTCTTTTACTTTTTTCATCTTTGGTATAGAAAACATTAGATCCTCCTAAATGCTATTAACTTAATTCACAATTTATAATATATTTTTATTTAATATTCACAAATTAACTTTTTATATGAAAAATAATTTCTACTTAATTAGTAGGTTTTATTTTCATTATTTTATACTATCATCAATTAGTAGTATTATCAAATTTTTAGTTATTGAGTTATCTTATTCTGAGTTATTTAAACCCATTATTTTACAAATTAGCCACAATCCTTTTATATAACAACTTAAAATGCTATAATAATATCAATATATTTTAAGGGGGATTATGATGATATATTTAAATTCTAAGGATATACTAAACTCAATAACACTAGACGAAATTATGGATACGATAGAGGAAGCTTATAAGATATATACAAGCAATAACTTTAATATGCCCGACAGAATTCATGTAGATAATGGAAATTTAACATCGCTCTATATGCCATGTTTTACAAATGAAGCATTCGGGACAAAAATACTTACTATCTCACCTAATAATACTAAAATAAACAAGCCAATTATAGATGGAGTAATGGTAGTTAATGATGTAGAAACCGGAGAAATAGTTTGTATGATGGATGGTAAAACGCTTACATCGTTAAGAACAGGGGCTGTAGGAGGAGTTGGAGTTAAGCATACTACAAGCAAGGATATACAAAGTATTGGACTTATCGGAACAGGTGCACAAGGGTTTTATCAGGTACTCTATGCATGTAAGGCAAGAACTATAAAAAATGTCTACTTATACAATAGAACAAAAAATAAAGCTATAAACTTAAAAATTGAATTAGAGAAAGAACTAAAAAATATAAACATAAATGTAGTAGATAGTTCTCGCGAATTAGTAGAAAATAGTGAAGTAATAATAACAGCTACGACTTCTTCTCAACCAGTTATAGAGAATGATAAAGAATTATTAAAAGGAAAGCATATAATAGCTATAGGTTCATACACGCCCGACATGAAAGAATTGCCTGATGCCTTATTTGAAGTGGTAGATAAAGTTATAGTAGATACTGACTTTGCAAAAGAGGAAAGTGGAGACTTATGCTTGCCTATAAAGAATAACCTTATAAAATCTGAAAATATAGAAAATATGGGGGATTTTTTAGAAAACAATACTAATTTTGATATAAAGGATAAAACAACATTATATAAATCAGTAGGTATGGGTCTATTCGATCTAGTTGTAGCTAATAAGATATATATAAAGGCGCTTGAAAAAGGAATAGGCCAATACATAGAATTATAATAAATGTATAGTAATATTTTCAAATGTTAACTTTAATAGGTTCTCGTGCAAAAAAAAATTTTTTTTTAATAAAATATAAAAATCTCATGTGATTATATAATAATCACATGAGATTTATTAAATTACTTAATTTTATCTTCTAAATTTTCAAGTCTTTCAACTACAGACTTCATCATTTCTTCAAACTTTTCTTTCTTAGCTTCTTCTTCTTTAACTAAACTATCAGGAGCTTTTGCTAAGAATCCTTGATTAGAAAGTTTTCCGTTAACTCTCTTGATTTCACCTTCTAATTTAGCTTTTTCCTTGCTTAATCTTTCGATTTCTTTAGCAAAGTCAACCAATTCATCAAGTGGTATGAATATCTTAACACCATCTATAACAATACTTACAGCATCTTCTGGTATGTTAGTTTCATTTTCTGCTATTTCAATAACTGATGCAGATGCTAATGTTACAAAGTAATCCCTACCAGCTTCCATAGCTTCTCTCTTTTCAGTAGTTGGAACTATTATAACCTTAGCTTTCTTTGATGGTGGTACGTTCATTTCTGCTCTTACGTTTCTTATATTTCTTATCCCATCCATCGTTAAGTTCATCATTTTTTCTTCTTTAGTCATGTTATCAGCATCTGTGTAATGCGGCCACTGAGCTACAACTATACTTCCTTCTACTGTTTTTAGGTGAGTATATATTTCTTCTGTTATAAATGGCATGTATGGGTGAAGAAGTTTTAATATTTTTTCTAATACATATGTTAATGTGTATAATGCTGTTTGCTTAGCAGCTTTATCTTCAGAGTATAATCTTGGTTTAACTATTTCTATATACCAGTCACAGTATTCAGACCATGCAAAATCATATATCTTTTGAGCTGCTATACCTAAGTCAAACTTATCCATGTTATCAGTAACTTCTTTAACAACATTGTTTGCTCTTGATATTATCCATTTATCAGCTAATGTCATATTAGCTTGTACAGATTCTCTAGTAACACCATACATTATATCGTCTTCTATATTCATGAATACAAATCTTGATGCATTCCATAATTTATTAGCGAAGTTTCTTGATGATTCTACTCTTTCCATGTAGAATCTCATGTCATTTCCTGGGGAATTTCCAGTAGTTAACATGAATCTTAGTGCATCAGCTCCGTATTGGTCTATTACTTCTAACGGGTCTATTCCATTTCCTAGAGATTTACTCATCTTTCTACCTTCTGAGTCTCTAACTAATCCATGTATTAATACATGCTTGAATGGAGTTTCTCCCATACAGAATTTACCTGCAAATGCCATTCTTACTACCCAGAAGAATATTATATCATATCCAGTAACAAGTACACTTGTTGGATAGTAATAACTTAAATCTTCTGTTTTGTTTGGCCATCCTAAAGTTGAGAAAGGCCATAATGCAGAAGAGAACCAAGTATCTAGTACGTCTTCATCTTGCTTGAAGTTAGTGTGTCCACACTTACAAGCCGTTGGCATTTCTTTTGATACTATTACTTCACCACAATCTTGACAGTAGTAAGCTGGTATTTGGTGACCCCACCATAATTGTCTTGATATGCACCAGTCTCTTATATTTTCTAACCATTGTGAGTAAGTTTTATCAAATTTATCTGGTACAAATTCTAAATCTTTGTTCTTTAACATATCTAGAGCAGGCTTAGCTAACTCGTCCATTTTAACGAACCATTGATCAGATAATCTTGGCTCAACTACTGTACGACATCTGTAGCAAGAACCTACATTGTGGTTATGATCTTTTATTGCTATTAAGTAACCAGCTTCATCTAAATCAGCTATAAGTTGCTTTCTGCATTCATATCTGTCCATACCTTCGTATTTTCCAGCTAAATTATTCATAGTTCCATCTTCGTTCATTACGTTTATCTTTTCAAGATCATGTCTTTTCCCTACTTCAAAATCGTTAGGGTCATGTGCTGGAGTCATTTTAACTGCACCAGTACCGAAATCTAAATCTACATAATCATCAGCAACTATTATAAGGTCTCTACCTACCATAGGAAGTATAGCAAGCTTACCTACTAAATGCTCATATCTTTCATCTTCTGGGTTTACAGCTATTCCTGTATCACCTAACATTGTTTCTGGTCTAGTTGTAGCTATTTCTAAGAACTCATTACTATCCTTTATTGGATACTTTATATGATAGAATTTTCCATCATGCTCTTCATGCTCAACTTCTGCATCAGATAAAGTAGTCTTACAGTCTGGACACCAGTTTATTATTCTGTTTCCTCTGTATATTTGACCTTTTTCATATAGTTTCACAAAGAACTCTGTAACTGCCTCATTACATCCTTCATCCATTGTGAATCTTTCTCTATCCCAATCACAAGAATCGCCTAACTGTTGCATTTGGTCTACTATTTTTCTACCAAATTCATTTCTCCAGTCCATAGCTCTCTTTAGGAATTCTTCTCTTCCTAATTCGTACTTAGTTTTTCCTTCTTGCTCTTTTATTCTTTCAACAACCTTAACTTCTGTTGCTATAGAAGCATGGTCTGTTCCTGGTTGCCATAATGTTTCGTAACCATCCATTCTCTTCCATCTTACAAGTATATCTTGTAATGTATGGTCAAGTGCATGACCCATGTGTAATTGACCTGTTATGTTAGGTGGTGGAAGCATTATTGTAAACGGCTTCTTTTCTGGATTTGGCTTAGATTTAAAAAGTCCATCTTCTAGCCATTTTGAATATAATCTTGATTCAAAATCTTTAGGATTATACGTTTTTGATAAATTAGTATTTTCCATTGTGTTTCCTCCTTTTATATAATTAATTTTGTATTTTTACTTTATTATAAAAACTCTTTTTGCCTGTACATTAACTATACTTATAATTGATACTAGTGGTAGACATTTTAATTTTCAATAAAAAAGAGCCTTCAATCCTATTAATAAGGACGAAAAGCTCGCGTTACCACCTTAATTCCATCATTAAATCATTTATTAGTTTTTCGTAAAGAAAGATTAAATATACTTTACTTTATTACTTGCTAAAAAATAATATAATACTGGCTCTCAACAGACTTTAACGATTCCCACCGTCTAAACTTACTATTAGTTCCGCTTAGAAACTCCGAAGCTACCTTCTGCAAACCTATACCAAGAAAACCTTTCAGCCTTTGAGTTTTCCTCTCTTTTAGTAGTATTTACATACTCCTCTTCATCACAGTTTTTATTTTGATTTATTATTTAATTATATCCAATTATTATTATTATTGTCAATTATTTATATAATATATGTATTATTTTAATTTTAATTACTTATTATTAAAATAATATGCCCTTAGTCAACCTTCATACAAGCTTACATATAAGCTTCTTAGCTAAAAAACTCTATAAATTTTTATCCCAGTAATTTCTTTCCTGAATATCTTCCGTTACTGGAAGTATATCGTATCCTCGTTCTTTTAAAACTCTTATCATTCGATCTAGAGCATCTACTGTTTGCTGTTTCTCATGCATCAATATTACTAAATTAGGATTATTTCTACCATAGTATAATACATTACTTACTATATTATCTGTTGTCGATTTCCAATCTTGTGTATCTAAATTCCAATCCCACATTCTATATCCATTTTGTAATAATAGTTCATGAGAATCTTCTGGCATATATGGTTTACTTCCATATGGTACTCTTATCAAATTAGATACCTCTCCAGTTATATGATAGAAGGTTTCTTGACAAGTGTCGAATTCTTTTAGTGTTGCTTCTGCACTTTTATATAGCTCTTTTACATCATGTGTTACGCTATGAAATCCGGCACTATGTCCTTCTTTTTCTATTCTTTCAACTTCATCTTTATATGTTTTCATATTTTTATCAATCATAAAGAACGTAGCTTTAACATCATTTTCTTTTAATATATCTAATATATTATTTGTGTATTTTGAAGGTCCATCATCTATTGTTATATATGCTATCTTATGAGAATTAGGAATTGGCCCCTTTTGTTCTTTAGATGTGGCTTTATTTATAACGTCTGTTAGTGTCTTATTCTTTACTAAGCTTAATATTATATTATTCTCAGTATAGTTAGTGATTTTTTTAGTATATTCTTGGGTTAAAAACCCACCTCCTACTATACACACAACTAAAATTATTCCTATAATTGACGTATAAATAGTCTTATTAGATTTATACTTCATCCCCAAAATCTCCCTCTTGTATAATAACTATTTCTATAGCTTTACTACATGCAATCATCGGAGACACAGACGGAGAGACATTTTCCAAATTCACCTACAAAAGAAGATCAACTATAGCATATACCTGACAACTTCCCTCTTTTAATAGCTTAACCATTGGAATAAACTGTATCTTGTCCTATATAGCTCCTAATTTACAATTTAATATACACTCTCCGGATGAGCTGTATATATTTTGCTTATTACAATCTATATGCCTTTATTTAATTAAACATGTCTCAATTTTTTGTTAATATTTGTAAAGGTACTGTATTTTATTTATAACTTGCTAATTTGGATTGTTGCGGTTATGAAGTAATTTTATTTCATCTATTATTTTTCCTAAGTGATAGTTAAATACAGGACTTTCACTCTCATCTATGTCCCAATTTATTTTTTCTAATTCATACATATCTTTAATATTTTTATAATTTTCTTCATTCAAATATAATATTTTATCTAATAACTCTATTGATTGCATATGAAAATATATTTCTTTATATAAAGAAATTTCTTTTTGTATATTCTCTACATCTACTTTATTTTTACTATAATTTAATTCATCTATAAGTTTAGAATATATCCCTTCTAATCTCTTTATTTCCTTCTCAAACTTAACTATATTAAATTTTTCTTTATTTATTATCTTGTCTTTTAAACATAATTTAGCTATTTTTTCCATATTACTTAAGTTATCTGCTATTTTTTCTACATAATCAGGTCTTGCTAATAAATAATTCACCAGAACTCCTATTATAACACCTACACCTGTATCTATAACTCTATGTATAGAATAATGAGCAGGATTATAAGTTATATCACCTAGCTGTATAGATAAAAATGTTACACTAGAAACTATGATACCTGTATTTATTTTTAATGTCGTACAACCATAAATAGTAGCCATGGTTCCTAATCCACATAATATTGGATCTCCTGCCTTAATAAGTACACTTAAAAATCCTATTATCCCACCTAATATGGTTCCTTTAATTCTATTTAATCCTAATTTTAGAGATCCTTTTACCGTATCTTGTACAGATACAATACATCCTACTGCTGCATACATTGGATTTTCTACTAAAAATTTCGCTGCAAATACACAAAGCGTTACTGCTATACCCGTCTTTATAGTTCTCATTCCAACTTTCTCTAACTTCAACATATTTCCTCCTTGATGTTAAACTATATTTTGACATCAATTTACGTTAACTCACATCATTATAATAGTATAATTGATTAATAGTAAAATGTGTAGATACTAATATTTTATCTTTTACAAAAAATAAAAAACGAACTCAAATTGAGTTCGTTCTTTTTAGTATTATAATTATTGATTTTTCAGCTTATATTATCCCTTGACTCATCATAGCATCAGCTACTTTTAAGAATCCTGCTATGTTTGCTCCAATTACGTAGTTTCCTGCATGACCATATTCTTCAGCCGCATTTTTAGATGCTTCAAATATATTTATCATTATATTTCTTAATTTTTCTTCTACTTCTTCAAATGTCCAAGAAAGTCTCATACTATTTTGAGACATTTCAAGAGCTGATGTTGCAACTCCTCCTGCATTTGCAGCCTTAGCTGGAGCTACTAATATTCCTTTCTCTAAGAAATAATCTACAGCTTCATTTGTACAAGGCATGTTTGCACCTTCACCAATTGCTATTACTCCATTTTCAACTAATATTTTAGCTTCATCTATACTTATATCATTTTGAGTTGCACAAGGAAGAGCTAAATCACATTTAACAGACCATATTCCCTTTTGTCCTTCAACGTATTTGCTTCCTTCTTTTCTATCTGCATACTCTTTGATTCTCTTTCTTTCAACTTCTTTTATTTGCTTAACTAACTCTATATCTATACCATTTTCATCAACTATGTATCCAGCAGAGTCACACATTGCAATTACGTTAGCACCAAATTCTTGAGCTTTTTGAGCTGCATATATTGCAACATTTCCTGAACCAGATATTACAACTCTTTGTCCTTTTAAGCTGTGTTTATGGTAGTTTAACATTTCGTTTACGAAGTATATAACACCAAATCCAGTAGCTTCTGTTCTAGCTAAAGAACCTCCGTAAGTTAATCCTTTACCAGTTAATACTCCAGCATCATAAGAATTTCTTATTCTCTTATATTGTCCAAATAAGAATCCTATTTCTCTACCACCTACACCTATATCTCCAGCTGGTACATCTACATCAGGACCTATATGTCTATATAATTCTGTCATGAAACTTTGACAGAATCTCATTATTTCTCTATCAGATTTTCCTTTAGGATTGAAATCTGAACCACCTTTTCCTCCGCCTATAGGTAAACCAGTTAAAGAGTTTTTAAATATTTGTTCAAATCCTAAGAATTTTACTATTGATAAATTAACTGATGGATGGAATCTTAATCCACCTTTGTAAGGTCCTATAGCACTATTAAATTGTACTCTGAATCCTCTGTTAATTTGCACATTTCCGTTATCATCAATCCATGGTACTCTAAACATTATTTGTCTTTCTGGTTCAACAATTCTTTCTAATATGCATTCTTTCATATATTCTGGATGCTTTACTAATACACCTTCTAATGAATGTAATACTTCTTCTATTGTCTGATGAAATTCACCTTCCCCTTTGTTTCTAAGCTTAACATCTTCGATAACTCTTTCGATTACTTCTTTTACATTTCTATCCATATTAATAGCCCCCCTTTATTATAAAAAAACCTTTTCTCTTACATAGTAGTCCTTTATTAATGTATTTTCAATATTTTTTTTGTGAAATTCATTTATTTTTTTATTTTTATACCAATTTACAAATCTTTGATGTTTTTGACACTAAAATCCTTTTTTACTATCTAAAATTTGTATAAATAAAAATTACAATACCAGTTAAAAATACAAATAGTATTTGATTGTAAAATTTGTTTTTTTAAAATTATTACATATGATTTTTAGATAATATACTTCAAAATAAAAAAAGGATAAAACCTAAGTTTTATCCTATCTCTACTCTATCCCCATTTATAGCATATATTACTTTTTCACATACATTTGTAACATGATCGCCAATTCTTTCTAAATATCTTCCTACAAATAAAAGTCTTACTCCTTGGTTTATTGTAGACGAATCTTTATTCATTACTTCTAAACAATCTACCTGAACATTATTATATAAGTCGTCTATTTTGTCATCTCTTGCAGCAATTTCATAACATAACTTTTCATCCGCAGTTTCTAATGCTATTGCAATATCTGCAAGCATCTTTTTACATTCTTGTGCCATTTCAGGAATATCTATTAATGTTTTTATATATAATTCTTCACCTATCTTCAGAGTCTCTGCAGCTATATTTGCTGCATAATCACCTATACGCTCTAATTCTATAGCTATATTACCTAAAGCGTATACATATCGTAAATCTTTTGCCATAGGTTGTCTTAAAGCTATTAGTTCTATACTTCTATCTCTTATATATTCTCTTAACGTATCTATTTCATCATCTTGTTCTATAACTTTTTTAGCGCCTTCTAAATCTTTTCTTACCATACAGTCAATTGCTTTATCTACTGCTTCTTCACATAGTCCTATCATAGTAATAGTATATTGCTTTAGTGTATTTATGCTTAATTCTAAATTTGTATTAACCATCTTAAAGCTCCTTTTTAAATATTATTATATCACAATATCCTATAATTTTTATCCAAATCTTCCTGTTATATAATCTTCTGTGCGTTTATCTTCAGGATTAGTAAACATTGTTGTTGTATCTCTAAATTCTATTACCTCTCCATTTAAAAAGAATGCTGTATCATCTGATACACGAGCTGCTTGTTGCATGTTGTGAGTAACTATAACTATAGTATAATCATCTTTTAAAGATTCTATTAATTCTTCTACTTTTGAAGTTGATATTGGATCTAGTGCTGATGTAGGTTCATCCATAAGTATAACTTCCGGCTTCATAGCTATTGCTCTAGCTATACATATACGTTGTTGTTGACCACCTGATAAACCTAGTGCCGAAGACTTTAATCTATCTTTGACCTCATTCCATATAGCTGCCCCTTTTAAACTTTCTTCTACTATCTTATCTAAAGTTTTTTTGTCTTTTATTCCCTGCGTACGAGGTCCATACGCTACATTATCATATATACTCATTGGGAACGGATTTGGTTTTTGGAATACCATGCCTACTTTAGTTCTTAACTGTATAACATCATTACTCTTATATATATCTTCTCCATCTACTTCTATCTTTCCTTTTATAGTTACATTTTCTATAAGGTCATTCATTCTATTTAATGTTCTTAAAAATGTTGATTTACCACACCCTGAAGGTCCTATTAAAGCTGTTACTTTTTTTTCTTTTATATTCATATTTATGCTTTTTAATGCTTGATTATCTCCATAAAATAAATCTAAATTATTTATACTTAATTTTATATTATTTGAATTCATTTTTACACCTCATAAATTTATTAATAGTTTGCTTTATTTAATTTCTTTGCTACAACCTTAGCTACTGTATTTAATAATAATACTATTATTATTAATACAACTCCTATGCTAGCTGCACCTTGTATATCGCCTGTTTCTTTTGTTAATAAATACGCGTGAACAGTTAAAGTTCTTGCACTATCAAATATACCACCTGGCATTTTAGCTACTGTTCCTGCAGTTAATAATATTGCAGCTGATTCTCCTATAACACGCCCAACTGATAATATAAGCCCTGATAATATACCTGGTATTGCACTTGGTAATACAACTTTATATAGTGTTTGAAACTTTGTAGACCCTAAAGCTAATGATGCTTCTCTATAGTTTTGTGGAACTGTTTTTAATGCTTCTTCTGTAGTTCTTATTATTACTGGTAATATTATTATTGCTACTGTAAGCGAACCTGATAATATCGAATACTTCATACCTAAAGTAACTACGAAGAATATTCCTCCAAATAATCCATATATTATAGATGGTATACCAGCTAAACTTTCTGTTGCAAATCTTATTGCCGTTACCATTTTTCCTTTTTTAGCATACTCTTGTAAATAAATCGCTGCTAATACTCCTATTGGAGTTGCTACTCCTATTGAAAGGAACACTGTATATAGTGTTGTAACTATCATTGGTAATATTCCACCATCTCCTGATGCTGAGTAGTCACTAAACAGGAAGGTAGGGTTTATACCACTAATTCCTTTTATAAATATATATCCTACTATTACTACTAGTGCAGTAACTGTAAATGCCGCTGATAAATAAACTAATGATTTTAATATATTTTCTTTTAACTTTCTCATACTAATCTACCGCCTTGTTTGAAAGTTTGTTTAATACTATATTTAATATTAATATAAATGTGAATAATACAACTCCTGTTGCAAATAGCATTTCTTGATGAGTTCCAAATGCATATCCCATTTCTAATGCTATATTAGTAGTAAGAGGTCTTACACTATCCATTAAAGATGTCGGCAATACTGGTGAGTTACCCGCTACAAGTATTACTGCCATAGTTTCACCTAATGCTCTACCTATTCCTAAAATAACTGCAGCTAATATACCAGATTTCGCAGCTGGTAACATAACTTTAAATATAGTTTCTATTTTTGAAGCACCTAATGCTAATGATCCTTCTTTATATGCTTGTGGTACTGCTCTTATAGCTATTTCTGATACTGATATTATTGTTGGTAGCATCATTACTGCTAAAACTACTATTACTGCTAAAAGACTTTGCCCTTTAGGAAGGTTAAATATATTTTGTATACCTGGAACTATTACTGCTAATCCAAACACCCCATATAAAACTGATGGTATTCCTGCTAATAATTCCACTGCTGGTGATATTATCTTTGCTAATTGTTTAGGAGCTACTTCTGCAATAAATACAGCAGTTAATATGCCTACTGGTACTCCTATTATTAAAGCTCCTATTGTAGCAATGATTGATGCTACTACCATAGATGATATTCCAAATTTATCTGCACTTGGTACCCAATCTGCTCCTGTTATAAATTCCATGAATGAGTATCCCTTAAATAAAAATGGTGTTAAACCTTTATAGAACACAAATCCTATTATTAAAAGTAAGCTTATAACTGCTATTAAAGCACTTAACATAAATATGTTTTTTGCCACCTCTTCAGCTATATACTTATTCTTATTGCCATCTTTATTGTCTCTTTGTTTTGTATTTATTATTCGAGATTTAACTAACATAAAAATCCTCCTCAAAATATATTAACTATATAAGTTCTAATTTTATTTCTACATTTTTTTCATTGATAAATATTAAGTTTATTTCTTATTATTGGGTATTACAACTAAAATCATGTAGATTATTTGATAAAACACATATATTATAAATAAATTTTCTCATTAATTATTAAGCCTTGATTTCATACAATCTTATAATATACGTTTAACGTTAAATCTACATTAGATTTAAGTTAAGCCAATGTAAAATTTACCTGAATCTTTTAACATAGATTTTACTTTACTCAAAATTCTAACTAAATTAAATAAAGTCTCATATGTATCTTAAAAAACCAGTTCATTTTTACTTTTATTAATTGAAAACTACAAAAAGACACATCTTACGATGTGCCTTTTTATAATGAAGATATTTATTTTATGCTTATTAAGCCTTTATCTTCTATGATTTTTTGTCCTTCATCACTTAATATGAAGTCTATTAATTTTTTCCCTTGCTCTGTTATAATATCTTCTTTATTAACTAATACAAAAGGTCTTGCTATAGGATAAGTCTTTGATTTTACATTTTCTGCATTTAATTCTACACCATCTACTGTTAACATGTTTACTGCATCATCCACATATCCAAGAGATAGATATCCTATTGCATTTTCATTTCCTTCAACTGTAGTTTTTATATTTCCTGAACCATCACTTATTTGAGCATCCTTAATTAATGCTTCTGATTCAAATCCTACTATATCTTGGAAACCATCTCTAGTTCCTGAACCATCTTCTCTTGATACTACTACTATTGGAGCATCCTTCCCTCCAACTTCTTTCCAATTAGTTATCTTTCCTGTATAGATATCTTTTATTTGAGCTGTTGTTAAATCTTTTATTTTATTATTTTTATGAGTTATAAGTGCTATACCATCAAGTGCTATTTTAGTTTCTTTTAACCCTGAACTTTTTTCTTCATCTTTTAAATCTCTTGATGCCATACCTATTTCAGAAGTTCCTTCAATTGCATTTTTTATTCCTGCTGATGTACCAACTTGTTGTATTTCTATACTTACACCTTTATTTTTTTCTTGGAATTTTTCCGCTAATATTTCCATTACTGGACCTACTGAAGTTGATCCTGATACTGTTACTTTTGCTTCATTTTTTGCTGCATTTTCACTTGATGTTTTAGATCCACATCCTACTGCTAAACTTCCTACTAACACTGTACTCGCTAATAATACTGCTATTTTTTTCTTAAACATTTTTGGTACCTCCATTTATATTTTAATTTTTATTATTTTCTGTTTCTTTTACAATTTAATAATACAGTTGTTATGTTAAGTGAATATTATAAACAGGTTAACTAGATGTAAATTGTGTTAAAAATGTGTAAAGATTAACCATATTATAATCAAGTAGGCATAAAAATTAATTTTTATGATTAAATTATTTTTAATATTCTCTTTCTAATTTATCAACTAAATAACTAAATACTTGTAGAGCCTTATCAACTGCTTCTTTCTTTTGCATATCAACTCCTGCTGCTCTTAGTTGATTTAATGGATAGTCAGATCCACCACTCTTTAAGAATGTTATATATCTATCTACTGCAGGCTGACCTTCTTCTAGTATCTGTTGACTTAATGCACTTGCAGCAGAGAATCCTGTTGCATATTTATATACATAGAAATTAGAATAGAAATGCGGTATTCTTGCCCACTCCAGTCCAATTTGTTCATCTACTATCGATGACTTTCCATAATATTTTTCATTTAATTTATAGTATATATCTGTAAATTCTTGTGCAGTTAAAGGTTCTCCTGATTCCACACTTTCATGAGTTAGTTTTTCAAATTCACCAAACATAGTTTGTCTATATACTGTAGTTCTAAATTGTTCTAAGTAATAATTTAATAAATATATTCTTTCTTCTTTAGATTTAGAGTTTTCTAATAAATAATTAATTAGAAGTAACTCATTTAATGTAGATGCAACTTCTGCTACAAATATCTTATAGCTTGAATATAAGTATGGTTGATTATTTCTTGAATAATAACTATGCATTGAATGACCTAATTCATGTATTAATGTGAATAAAGAATTAAGATCATCTTTATAACTCATTAATATATATGGATTAGAGTCATAACTTCCCCAAGAATATGCTCCACCTTGTTTACCTTCATTTTCATATACATCTATCCATCTTTCATCAAATGCCTTTTTAATTAAGTCTAAATATTCTTCACCTAATGGGCTTAATGCTTTAAGTATTATTTCTTTCGCATCTTCATAAGGTATCTTCATGTCAAATTTATCTGTCAATGGTACATATAAATCATACATATGTATCTCTTTTAGCCCTAGAAATTTCTTTTTCAACTCAATATACTTATTTAAGGCCACTAAATTCTCGTCTACTGCACATATAAGATTATTATATACGTCTACATTTATGTCATCTTGGAATAAAGATGCTTGTAATGCCGATTCATATTTCCTAATCTTAGCATAGAATATTTCTGATTTTATCCCTCCATATAAAGTTGATGCAAAAGTATTCTTATACTTCCCATAAACTGAATAAGTAGCTTCAAATGCATCTTTTCTAACCCTTGCATTTTTACTCTTTAAAAATAATGAGTAATTAGAATGAGTAATCTTAACTTTATTTCCTTTTTCATCCTCGATTTCAGGGAATTCTAAGTCTGAGAAAGATAAAATATCATAAACATTTTCAGGTATTCCTGATAAATCAGCAGCTGCTGCTAAAATCTCTTCTTCTCTTTCATTTAAAGTATGAGGTTTTTCTCTTAATATATCTTGTATGTGTTTCTCATAAAAAGATAATTTATCATTTTTTAAGTATTCTTTTAGCTTTTCATCATTAATAGCTATCAATTCTGGAACTAAGTATGATGTTGCCATTGATAGTTCTGTTGATAGCATATCTGTTTTTGTTGCCACTGCTTGATTTTCATTTATTCTAGTATCTTCATGTTGTTTCATATGAGTATATACATATAGATTTTGTAGTATTTGTGAAGCATTTTCTGATACATTTAAAGCTTCGTATAGTTTTTCCCAGCAATCTCCAAGTTTCCCTTTGTAATCTTTAGTCTTAGATATAAGTTCTTTTACTTTTTCTATATCTTTTTCTACAGCTTCCTTACTTGAATACATTTGTTCAATTTTCCATTTGTATTGTTCTTGTATAGTACTTCTATCTATTCCCATAATTTCATTCCTTTCAATAAAATTCGCTTCGCTCATATCGTTGATGCAGTGACTCAATATTATAAAACAGATACTAATATAGCTCCTTCTGATGTAAACGTTCCCATTATCGGACCTATACCTGCTATTAGTATTTCCTTAAAATTCGAATTTATCTCTACAAATTTCTTAACTTTTTCAGCTTTGTCTGGACAATTAGCATGACCTATTATAACTGTTCTTTGTATTTGATTAGTTACATTATTTTGAACGTAGTCGAGCGCTTTCTTTAAACTATTACTTTCACCTCTAGCTTTATCTATTGGCTTAACTAACCCATCTTCTATTTTTATTATAACTTTAAAATTCAATGCATTTATTAATTTACCTGCCAATGCATTAACTCGTCCACCTTTTATAGCATTTTCTAGTGTATCTAATGCTCCAAAGAATACCATCTCTTCTTTAAATTTTTCTATATGATTTAATATTTCATCCATAGTTTTTCCGCTCTCAATTAACTCATTACATTTTAATATCATTAAAGCAACACCAATTGATCCACTTTGGCTGTCTATAACTTCGATTCTTTTATTTGCATTTTCTTCTAAATACATATTTTTAGCTAAAACAGCACTAGAGTATGTACTTGATAACTTTGATGTTAAAGTAAATACTAAAAGTTCATCTTCTTCACAATTGTAAAGTTCTAAGAACCTTTCTGGTGAAGGGCTTGAAGTTTTAGGTAATTCCTTATATCCTCTCATTTTATTGTAAAAAGTTTCTTCATCTATTTCTACGCCACCAATGTAACATTCTTCTCCAAAAGCTACATTTATACCTACTACACCTGGTTTTACTCTATTCAGCACTTCTTGTGGAAAATCACATGAACCGTCTGTTATTATTTTTATGCTTTTTTTCAATTTACACACCTCAACTTTAATTCTAATTATCTTCTATTTTATATTATTTTAATGCAAATAATCTACATTTATTACATTTTTCGCCATATTTAATTCTTTTGCTAGTTCTTCTATCATTATTCTTCTATCATAAACTATAAAAAAGCTTAATTTCCAGCAATTATCATTTTCAGTCTCTATGTCTATATTCTTTACATCAATTTGACATTTTTCAAATTTTGCATAGAGCATAGATATCATATTTATATTGTCTACTTTTACATTAAATATAGTCTGTTTTTTTCTGAATAAAAGTTTATCTATCTTTTTTAAAATATAAAGAGTTATCATTACAAATAACCATGCGGATATGCTTAATATATAGTATCCGTAACCTACAGTAATTCCTATGCACGCTGTTGCCCATATTCCTGCAGCTGTAGTTAATCCTCTTATTCCATTAGATGTCTTTAAAATTGCTCCAGCCCCTAAAAAACCTATTCCTGATAATACTTGTGCTGTTAACCTTCCTGGATCCATGTTTGCATATGCACTATAATCATGGAATAATGATAATGATGTTATTGCCGTAATGCACGAACCTACTGATACTAATATGTGAGTTCTAAATCCCGCAAATTGATGCGATTTTTCTCTTTCTAAACCTGTTAACCCTCCTATAATTAGCGCTATTAACAGTCTCATAATTATTTCTTTGTTAGTTACTAATCCTATAATCTTAATCTCCCCCCAATTTCATAAATTTTAAAATTAAAATTATAATTTAATAATATAAAAGAGCTAAAATCTATAGCTCTTTCTGATTGTTATTATCATGATGTAATATGTTTATATGTGTAGGATATGCTATATGTATATCATTCTTTTTAAATACGATTAGTATCTGCAACTTAGTCTCCCTAAGCACAGTAAAATATTTATATGACTCTACAACTCCAGTAACTGTATATCTTGCTCCAACGGGATTGTCTTCTATATCTGTTACTCCATACACTTTAAAAGGGCTTTTTACTTCTCCTGATGGAGATTTCCATAAATATTCTTTATATGTTTCATTAATTATACCACATACCTCTTCTAGTGTACTTAATACTTTTATGGGATCTTCTTCATAAGACACCCTTACATGAGCTACTACTCTCATTTTATCTTTACTATAGTTTTTTATACTATTTATATTTCCATTAGGAATAGTTATTCTTCTTAAATCCCAATCTCTTAAACTAGTACTTTTAAGCCCTATTTCTTCTACTCTACCTCTAAATTCTTCATTTATTGTAACGAAATCTCCAACTTGCAATTGCCTTTCAAATAATATAAAAAATCCATTAAATATATCCTTTAATATACTTTGAGATGCAATACCTGCAACTAACCCAATAATACTTGCTCCTGTAACTAATGTTCCAAATTTAGTTGCATCTACTATTTCAAATTCTCTAAGTACTAATATTATGCTAATTACAAATATAATATAATAAGATATCGATGATAATACACTATAAAGTGTATTTTCGTACCTTGTGTCAAATTTAGTGAATTTAAATACTTTGCTTAAAATATATTGTATAAGCTTTAGCATAATATATGAAAATATAAAAGCTAAAATAGAATGTATAATTTTAACTATCATAATAAATCTCATCCTCACGTTATAAATTTACAATAAATATCATCTATTTATTTAATATTCTCAGTTTACTATCAACATATTCAATATTCTATTTTATTAATTTTAATCACAAAAAAACCCACATATGTGGGCTATTTACTACTTAAGCTTATGTATTTATTTATTAAAATGTCTATCTTATTACTCGAACCAACTAATTCTTCTTTAAATATCTCTGGATATTCTATATAAGTGTTGATTTCTTCTCTTAATACTTCTATTTCCTTTTTTAATACCTCTAGTTCGCTATTCACCATAATGATCACCACGATTACAAATTTGTATACTTTTATATATATAATAACAAATACTCCCATGATTTGTCAATAATTCCAATTTTGAAAACTTTCCATATCATACTTATTATAATTTAGGTAATATTCCTGCAAATATACTTTTAACTAAGAATGTGGTTAATATAGATGATAAGTTTATACATTAGAATATGGCTTTACAAGTAATCCACCTAAATCAATTTTTTGATATACCTTTGTTCCAAAAATAAGTTCCTCAGTTTCTATAAATGTTTTCATATAAATATAAGATCCTTCTATTCTATTCTATTTTATTTATTTGATGCATTTGAATTTTCATCTGTACTAGTATATTCTGTATTTTCCGCTTCTTTAAGAGCATTGTTTACTGCATTCATTATCCCTTTACTACTATATGTTGCTCCTGATGCTGCATCTACATTTGTACTTTGTTTTTTTATTATCTCGCTTGGTACTAATTCAAATGCTTTCTCATAAAACCCAGGGGTTTCATTGTGACTAACTACATCTATTTTTGATATCTCTCCATTAGATACTTTTATTTCTACATTTAAATCTTCAGCATAACCTGATGCAGACCCTTGATAAGTTCCATTTTTATATTTACCATTAGAAACTTCACTGTTCTCTGTTGTAGAGCCACTTTTAACATTTGAATCTACTTGTTGTTGATTATTAGCTTCAAAATCACCTATAAAACTAGTTCCTATCGAACCTACTATTATCCCACAAACTATTAATGCTATAACTTTATTTTTACTATTTTTCATAACAAACTTCCTCTCTTTTTTATTAACTTGTAGCTCTTTTGATGTATAAGATATTGTTTCATCCTTAGGGCATACTTTATCTCCCACACATTCTAAGCAAGATGTACACCTTAAATCCCTAACTACTTTTTTTGATTCTATCTCTATATTCATAGGGCACTGTCTATTGCATTTTTTGCAACCTATGCAAGTACTGTCATTTCTAACTATTCTAAATACCTTAAATTTATTAAATATTCCTAAAAATGCTCCATATGGACATAAATATTTACACCAAGGTCTATGTATAAATAATGATGTTAAAATTACTAAACATAATATTAAAAAACCAATTGGGCTAATTTTTCTGTTGAAAATTCCCAAAAATGCGTGATAAGGATTTATTTTTTCAAGTATTATAATTCCTGATGATGCTGTTAATATAATAGTTCCTACTAAAGATATATATCTTAAATATTTCAATTTTTTATCTAATTCATTTGGTATAAAGTTGTTGTATTTTCGTTTAAATATTTTTTTACCAATTCTTGATAATATGTCTTGTATTGCTCCAAATGGACAAATAAATCCGCATATAATCGGTCCAAATAGTATACTTAACATTATTACTAAACTTATTACTATACCTAATGTACTCTTAAGTTTTACTACCCATAGTGTTGATGACATGAAAAATTGATAAATACTAGTAACTCCACATATAGGACATATATAATGAAATAATGACTCCGAAATCCATTGTATAGATTTATCAATCGAAACTAAATAGTGATTTATAGCTGATATTATAGCTGTTATCAACACAGTTATTTGAATTATCTGTCGTGTATTTTTTATATTTATTTTTTTCAAAACAAACTTCCTCCTTTATTCTATAATCTAATTTATTTATTAGCTTTTAAATAAATTAGAACTTTTCACATTTAGTACCTTTTTGATAATTATTAACCGTTGATATTATTTATCATTACGTATTTTATCATATTAATTTTTATATATAAAGTCAAGTATAAAATTAATCTTTAAAATACAAAGTCATTCTTTACTTTACTGTTACTTTTTCAGATTCATATTAAACTTCATTATAAAGTGATGTACATTAGAACATAATTCCATAAAAACATTTATTATTAGTTGACAATTAAAATCATTACTGTTACAATTTAGTTGATAATGAATTTCATTAGGAGGTATTAATGATGACTGTTTACGATTTAAAAGTTGGTCAAAAGGGTAGTATTAATAATATAAATGGAAATGTAAAATTAGCAAAGAGATTACTTGCTTTAGGATGTATAAATGACACTGAGATAGAAGTTAAAAAAATTGCTCCGTTTGGTGATCCTATTATAGTTAGATTCAGAGGATTTGACCTTGCTCTTAGAAAATCTGATGCTAAAAACATTTCGTTAAAACAAAGGAGTGAAATATATGATTAATGTAGCATTACTTGGTAATCCTAACGTTGGTAAAACTACAGTTTTCAACTTACTTACAGGCTCAAATCAATATGTTGGTAACTGGCCTGGGGTTACTATAGATAAAAAAGAAGGATTTTTAGGTAAAGATATAAAGATTGTAGATTTACCTGGTATATATGCAATGGATACTTTCTCAAATGAAGAAAAGGTATCAAAGAATTTCTTAGAGAATGACAATGTAGATGTTATCGTAAACGTAGTTGATGCATCTACCTTATCAAGAAATCTTTACTTAACAACTCAGCTTATGCAGTTTAACAAACCAATAGTTCTTATTCTTAATATGCTAGATATAGCTGAAGCTAAAGGCATAAAAATTGATGTTGAGAAATTAAGTAAAGAACTTAATGTAACTGTAGTTCCTGTAATAGCAAAGAAAAAAAATGGTGTTGATAAAATAGCTACTTCAATAAAAAATGTAGTTAATAGCAAATTTGATTACTGCACTGATTTTGGTTCTGAAGTAGAAACTTATAAAAAATTAGAAACGATGCTCGAAAAATGTATTGAAACTTCTTCTAATCAAAAGAAATCTATAAGTGATAAAATAGACGATATAGTACTAAACCCAGTTTTAGCTTATCCTATTTTTATAGGTGCTTTATTAATTTTATTCAAGTTTACTTTTGATTGGGTTGGTGGACCTTTACAAGAAGGTTTAACTACACTTATAGAAACTTTCATAGCAGCACCAGTTGATGCTATGTTGGTAAATTCTAGCCCTTGGTTTAGATCACTTATTATAGATGGTATAATCGGTGGTGTTGGAGGTACTTTACCGTTCTTCCCTCTAATATTTACTTTATTCTTTGGTATCTCTATATTTGAAGATAGTGGATACATGTCGAGAACGGCGTTCTTAATGGATAAGATAATGAGAAAAGTTGGTTTATCTGGTAAAGCATTTATACCTATGGTAATGGGACTTGGATGTTCGTCTCCAGCAATAATGGCTACTAGAACTTTAGAAAGTGAAAAAGATAGAAGAATAACCGCTCTTATAGCTCCTCTTATGACTTGTGGTGCTAAGTTACCTATATATGCTGCATTTGTAGCAATATTCTTCCCTGATAATGCCGCTTTAGTTACTACTTCGCTATATTTATTAGGTTTAGTATTCGCTATCTTGGTAGCCTTAGTATTAAATAAAACTACTTTTAAAACAGAGATAGAGCCTTTTATATTAGAACTTCCTGAATATAAAGTTCCTACTATAGATGCGTTATTAAAAAATACATGGACTAAATCTAAAGGATTTTTAATAAGAGTCATTAATGTAATGTTTGCACTGTCTGTTGTAATGTGGTTATTATCAGCATTTAACTTTAATGGATTTACTGAAAACATACACGATAGTTTCTTAGCTTATGCTGGGAAATTTATAGCTCCTATATTTGCTCCTTTAGGATTTAATGACTGGAGAGATTCAGTTGCTATAATATCTGGACTTGGTGCTAAAGAAATAGTTGTAAATACTATGAATGTACTTTATGGTGATTTAGACACTGTTCTTCCAACTGTATTTACTGGTGTTAGTGCTTATGGATTCTTAGTATTCTCTGCATTATATACTCCATGTATAGCTGCTCTTGCAACTATGAGAAAAGAATATGGAAATACGATGATGTTAATATCATTTACTTATCAATTTGTTCTTGCTTGGGTTGCAGCATTTATAGTTAAAGTAATAGGAAATGCATTTTTTATACCTAATTCTTCTGGTTCTAAAGCAGAACTTTTAATTGGTGGATTAATTATAATAGTATCTGTAACTGTTGTATTAAAAAAATTAATATCTAAGCAAACATCTTCTGGATGTAGTGGTTGTTCTGGATGTTCTAGTCAGTCAAATTGTTCAGTTGAAGTTAAGCAAAAAACTACAAATTAGTATATTAAAAGCGTGGATTATATAATCCACGCTTTATTTATGTTCTAGGAAAAGTAATTTTACTTTGGCTAAAATTTCACTTTTATTTTAATTTCTTTTCCACCTCTATTAATAGTTATATCAGTTTGATTTCCTACTGAGTACTTGTATAATGATTTATTAAGGTCTGACATTGTTGATATATTATCATTGCCAACTCTAACTATAACATCTCCAGTTTGAATTCCTGATTTTTGTGCTATTGTATCTGCTATAATCTCAGCTATATAAACACCGTCTTTAGCTTGTAAATCCGTTCCTGTTGATGCTTCAAATATAGCTAAATCTATACCTTTTATTCCTAAAATAACTTTTTCAAAATTTCCTGTTTTTATTATTTGCTCTACTATTGGCTTAGCAGTATTTATAGGTATTGCAAATCCTAATCCTTCTGCTTGTGATGCTTTAGCTGTATTTATACCTATTACTTGACCTTTTTCATTTAATAAAGGTCCTCCACTATTTCCTGGATTTATGCTTGCATCTGTTTGCATAAGACCCGTCATGTTAGATTTTTCTGTTTGTATAGCTCTTTCTAATCCACTTATTATACCTTGAGTTACACTTTTTTGGAATTCAAGACCTAATGGATTACCTATTGCTATTGCTATATCTCCAGTTCTAACTTTATCACTATTTCCTAATTCTGCTGGAATTAAACCTTTTTTATCTACCTTTACCATTGCTAAATCTAACTGTGGATCATTCCATAGTACTTTTCCCTTTATTGTAGAACCATCATTAAATAATACATTAACATCTATTGCTTGACCATCTGATACAACATGTGAGTTTGTAAGTATATATCCATTTGCATCTACTATAACGCCTGTTCCTACACCTTGAGATTGAGTAGGTATTGCAAAAACATTATTTTGATTTATTGTTGTTGTTGTTATTCCTACTACTGATGGCATTGCCTTATCTGTAACTGCATGATATATATTTTGATTTTTCCCATCATCGTTTATAACTATTTGTGTAGATTTATCATTTAATACATTCTTTCCTATACTATCTTTCATTAATATTACTGTAAGTAAGCTACTTAATACTCCTGTTATTATGCAAACTAAAACAATTAACCCGATACCTTTTTTATTTCCCATAACAATCCCTCCTACCTAACAATTTGTAAAATCAAAAATTATCTTTACTATATTGTTCTCAATTCTTATATTTTGATAACTTTAAAATGTACATTTAAATCAATATCTCTAACTTAAACTTTGCTTAAGTTTTATTTTTTTACTAAAGTTTATCTATAATATAATTTTTTCTATAAATTTTATTATAATGATAATAAATTTTATTTTTTCATAACTAAAAGAAACCATCATTAACTAGTAAAGCTATCTCAATGATGATTTCATTATATTATTTTATCCTTAACTTAATCTTAATTATTAAGTCTTTTTTCTAATTCTTCTCTTTCTTTTTCAAATCCTTGCTTACCTAAAAGTGCGAACATGTTCTTTTTATATGCTTCAACTCCAGGTTGATCAAATGGATTAACTCCTAATAAGTATCCACTTATTGAGCAAGCCTTTTCAAAGAAGTACGCAAGATATCCAAAGTTGTACTCATCTAATTGAGGTATATTTACTATTAGATTCGGAACCTGTCCATCCGTATGAGCAAGTAACGTTCCCTCAGATGCTTTTTTATTAACAAAGTCTATAGTTTTTCCAGCTAAATAATTTAATCCGTCTAAATCAACTTCAGCTTCTTCTATAGTTACATTTCTTTTTGAGTTTTCTACATTAAGTACTGTTTCAAATAAAATTCTCTTTCCTTCTTGTATGTATTGTCCCATAGAGTGTAAATCTGTTGAGAAGTCTACTGCTGCAGGGAATATACCTTTATTATCTTTCCCTTCACTTTCTCCATATAATTGTTTCCACCATTCACCTACATAATGTAATTGTGGTTCATAGTTTACTAATAATTCTACGTCTTTACCTTTTCTATGTAAAACGTTTCTTACTACTGCATATTGATAACTATGATTAGTTTTTAAATCCGATGTTTTTAACTCTTCACAAGCATCTTGAGCACCTTTCATCATAGCATCGATATCTAAGTTAGCACAAGCTATGGGTAATAGTCCTACTGGTGTTAAAACTGAGAAACGACCACCTACATCATCAGGTATTATGAATGTTTCATATCCTTCTTCATCTGCCAATTGTCTAAGAGCACCTTTTTTAGCATCTGTTGTTGCATATATTCTTTTACTTGCTTCTTCTTTTCCATATTTCTTTTCTACGAAGTCTTTAAATATTCTAAATGCGATTGCAGGCTCTGTAGTAGTTCCTGATTTTGATATAACATTTATAGATACATCTTTGTCCTTTATTACGTCTAATAAATCCATTATATATGTTGAACTTATATTATGCCCAACATAGTATATTTCTGGAGATTTTCTATCTTCCTTAGATAAGTTATTTCTGAAAGAATGGCCAGCCATTTCTATTGCAGCTCTTGCTCCTAAATAAGATCCACCTATGCCTATTACTAATAGAACATCTGAATCCGACTTTATTTTTTCTGCGCATTTCTTTATTCTATCAAACTCTTCTCTATCATATTTATTTGGAAGTTCTACCCATCCTAAAAAGTCATTCCCTAGTCCTGTTTTTTCATGTACCATCTTATGTGCTACATCCACATATGATTGCATGCAGTCTACTTCCTGTTGATTAAAAAATCCTATAGCTTTACTATAATCAAATTTTACAGTTCCCATAAACTTACCTCTTTCTTTTATATAGTTTAATCAAATTATAACATAAAAGAACATACAGATTAATAAAAAAATAACAAGTTATTAATTATATAATTAATAATAAAATTATAGTGTTATTTACATTGAAAATAGACCCGGTGTTCTTCTTAGAATAAAGACTATTTGATTTATAAATTAGTTAACTTGTAACAATTATAATATAAAAAAGTTGACTCACATGAGACAACTTCTTATATTAGTTATTTCATACCCTACTCACTATAACTTGTTGTACTATATTAACAGCTTGTTCTTATGTTCTCATCGCTTCTAAAATATGTATACGTAGATATAACCTTATTGTACCTATATTTAAGTTCTACTATACCTAAGTCAGAGAATGAAATATCAGACTTATTATAATTTATTAGAGTATTTCGTTATTATTTTTTCTGCGCATTTAATTCCATCTACTGCTGCTGTAACTATTCCACCTGCATATCCTGCACCTTCTCCACAAGGATATAGGTTTTTAGTATTTGCAGATTCTAATGTATCTTCATCTCTAACTATTCTTATAGGCGCTGAAGATCTTGTTTCTACACCAGTTAAAACTGCATCATGCATAGCAAACCCATTTAATTTATTGTCAAGAGATTTTAAAGCTTCTTTCATAGTTGATGTAACAAACTCTGGTAAACATTCTCTTAAGTCTACAAACTCAATTCCTGGCTTATATGAAGGCTCTACACCCCCTAAAGATGTTGACACTCTATCATTTAAAAAATCTCCTACTAATTGAGCTGGTGCATTATAATTCTTTCCACCTAACTCATATGCTAATCTTTCATATTTTTCTTGGAACTCAATACCAGCTAATGGATTATCACTTCCAAAATCCTCTGGTAGTACATTCACTAAGAAAGCACTATTTGCATTAGCTTTATCTCTGGCATGTTCACTCATACCATTGGTTACTACTTCAAATTCGTTAGATGCTGAAGCTATTACACTTCCTCCTGGACACATACAGAAAGTATATGCAGTTCTATCATTAGAAGTATGCTCTATTAGTCTATAATCCGCTGCTCCTAGCCTAGGATGGTTATAAAACTCTTTATATTGAGATTTATTTATTAATTCTTGTGGATGCTCTATTCTTGCCCCTATAGCAAAAGGCTTTTGTATTATTCTTACCCCTCTTTTATTAAGCATTTTATACGTATCTCTAGCACTATGTCCAATTGCTAAAATCACATTTTCTGATTCTATAGTTTCTGTAGCATTTACTACTACTGCTTTTATTTCACTATTTTCTACTATAAGATCAGTTACCTTCGCATCAAATTTAACTTCTCCACCAAGTCTTATTATTTCATTTCTTATATTCTTAACAACACCTTTTAATATATCTGTACCCACATGTGGTTTATGTGAATATAATATTTCATCTGGTGCGCCAAAGTTAACAAGCTCTTCTAAAACTTTTCTACACCTAATATCTTTTATCCTAGTTGTAAGTTTTCCATCTGAAAAAGTTCCTGCTCCACCTTCTCCAAACTGAACATTCGAATTATTTTTAAACTTTCTATTATTCCAGAAGTCATTTATATCTTTTGTTCTATTATCAACATCTAAACCTCTTTCTAATAAAAGAGGACTATATCCTTTCTGAGCCAATAATAATGCTGCAAATAGACCAGCTGGACCACTACCTATTATTACAGGTCTATTACTTAATTTTTCACTTCCTATCTCAACTCCTATATATATTGCTTCTTTCACTCTAACAACATCTTTTATGTTTAATTTCAATAACTTATCTTCATTTTTTACTTCAACATCTACTGTATATACAAAATCTATCTTTCCTCTTCTTCTTGCATCTATTGACTCTTTATAAATATTATATTTTATAAGTTCACTTTCTTTTAATTTCAACTTTTTTAATACAAGTTTCTTTATTATCGATATATCTTCATCTATTCCTAATTTTAAGTTAGATACTCTTATCATTTCTTAGCTCCTTTTTATATTTAAATTTGCAATTTTCATTAATAGCTTCTACTTTTTATAGTTTTAAAATTGATTAAAAACAATAGAAAAGCTAGGGTTTTAAACCTAGCTTTCTATAAACATAACATCTATATTCTCTTTTTCTAGATTTTCTTCCCAAATCTCGTCTAAGATAAATTTTTTAATTTCATCTTTTATAGATAGCTTTTCTGTATTCGAGTTTAAATTAGTAATTAATGCTAATGCATCTATAGATTTACCTATCTTTTCTACATAAATAGGGTTAACTTTAACCATGACTATTTTTAAATCACATACAAATAAATTTTTGTCACCTAAATCAATTTCATCATCATATTTATATACTTTAAACTCAACTACACCTTCATAAGGTGTTATATTTTCTATTCCTACTAAACTCATATTATTTAGTCCTTCTTAGTTATAAGACCTCTTATAACCTTCATATTATTAAATACTTTTTCTAAGAAGTTTTCAGCTTCTTCATTATCTAAAAGTGCTATCTCTAATTGATCATTTTCTGGTATTGCATTAGATTTACAGTAATGCTTAGCAACTTCTACTAACTCATTTTTTTCATCTATAGATAAATCAAATTCTTTATAATCTATTATTATATATTGCTTAGTTTCTTGAGTTGTTCCTTTATTGTATCCTATTTCAATATGATAAATAACAGCATACAGATTACTTGGATTTTCTTCTCCCTTGTATACAGGTACTGCTGGATTAGACTTTATAAAATTTGTTGATACTGCTATTGCGCTTCCTAAACTAAGACTCATAACTATACCTCTTTCTGTACATTTTATATATTTACTATTTTATACATTATTCGCATATATTAAAACCCCTTTTTATAAATTATATGAAATTTAATTTATAAAAAGGGTTGTTTTCATATTTTTAAGCAAAATTTTAGGAACTATATTTTTATATAATTCCTAAATTAATTTACATATATTTATTTATTATCTTAAATCGGACTTCTTAATCATACTATTAATAAATACTTAAAAATTTACAATTAAAATTTAAGACACTTTAAGGTCTTTATATCTTTTTCCTAATGTACTAGGACTTATTTCATATTTCTTAGATATTTGTGCTTGTGTTATGTTCTCTCCAGCAACTTTTTTGATATGATACTCAACTGCTGCACCCCATCCATTTTCAGATCCTTTTACGTCTCCATTAGCTTGCTTGTACTCATTCCAAAACTCTATACATGAACCTATATGCTCTTTCTCAACATTTTGTCTAAGAACTAAACATACTTTACACTCATCTTCGTTTTCATCTTCTTGAGTTAATGCTACTTCTTGTGCTGCTTTATCCATTTTAGCTTCTTTTTGTTGTTTTAAGTATTCAGCTATACTTGGATCTAGTAATTGTTGCATATATTTGTATAATATATGTGTATGATGTATTAAGAAAGTTTTCATATCTTTGTATAAATCTTCGTACTGGTTAAATAGACTAATTATATCGTTACATATAACATCTTTAACTGAACTTGATATACTAATAGTTACATCTATCAATATGCTTGTATCTTCGATACTAACTATTCTAGCTATCATACAACTTCCTATTTTGAAGTCTTTTAATAAGTTTACGTCTTCTGTATAAACTTCTTTTTCAGTTAAACAATCTTTTAATAAAATTTTTCCGTCTAATACGTCTTTAACTTCATAAATACCTACATAAGATTCAAATAAGTTTCTTAGTATTTCTACTTCTTTTGTATTTAAATTATCTCTGTTGTCTTCGTAGAATTCAACAGTCATCACTTTTTTACTTTCCATTATATGATCTTGTACAAAGTAAGTATTGAAGAATCTTTCAAATTTTTTATTAGTTGCTTCATCTTCTAATATATAAAACATCTCTTTAGCTTTTTCATATTCTTCTTTAAATTTATCTTGTTTTGCATATTCCTGTATTTTTGTATATAATTCTGAATAGTGCTTTTGTGAAAGCCCTACTTTTCTACCGGCTCTCTCCGACATAACATCTTTATTTAAACAACATTTTTTATATTTTTTGCCACTTTTACAAGGACATAAATCATTTCTTCCTAACAATGTGACCTTCACTCCCTTATTTTTTAAATTAAAGTACAATTTATTATTATACCATTTTTTATTCAATGATTCTATAATTATGATATTATTTTATTATTTTTGTGTATGATGTTAAGCTTTGGTATAACAATTAACCCCATTATATATAGATTTTCTATAAGTTTAGTCTAAATTCCTTTATGTTTATCTAATTAAGTTCATACTAATTCTCTTAATATATATCACTAATCAGTATGAATATATTAGTTACTCCATATTCTTTTATTATCCGACTTTAAGTGTCATTACACAATCTATAATATCGACTTTAATTTCTTCTTCAGTTTCAACATTGTTATTAATTTTTTTATTTATTTGTATACTTTCTATGATATTTTTACCTTTTATTTTTTTTAGTTCATCATTTATCTTAAATAACTGATCCATTGTTCCACTTACTTTTAATTCAATCTTTATGTATTCGTTATTATTTTCATCCCATTCAACAAACTTATTTACATACAATACATTAATGAATTGGCTAAATTCTTTTTCTATCTTTAGTACTATATCATCTTCTTTTAACTGTTCATTACTTTCGGATTCATTTATTTTTTTTGATTCTATGTTTTCTTTTTTATTACTAGTTATTTCTTTATTTTGATCTTTTAAATCTTCTATCTTAGCTTTAATAGGATTTACTACGATTCCATTTATAATTAATCCAGCTATAAGAACTATAAATATTTGTAATAATTCATTTTTTATTTTATTTAACTTCATATACTTGACCCAGTTTGGTACCTCAGTCTAAATGTGTAGAAATCATTTTCTTTAGTTATGCTATCTAATGATAAGTCTTTTATGTTATCATTATTTTTGATATTTTCTAATATATTTAAATCTGTGCATTTACCTTGCACTTGCACATCATCCTTTAATATAGCCATCTCATTAATATTAGATGCATCAAATAAAGAGTATATAAATTTTATTTGATTAAAATCTATATTTTTTTCTTGAACATACTCTACTTCATCATTAGATACATTTTCAACTTTATGATGATTTATATTTGATTCTAATTTTCTTAGTTTTATAGTATTGACTGACAAATTTAAAAATGTAAATATTATAATACTTAGCATCAATAATCTGCTTATGTATATAGATCTATTATTATTTTCTTCAAAAAAATTTAATACTTCATATTTTTTCATTATATTATCATCCCTATACTGTTTAGATAACTTATACTGGAATCAGTTATCATTTGCTTATTCTTTGTTAACTTTATATTTGTACTTAATTTTAAGGGTTGTACCTTAAATGCTTCACCTAAATAATTTTCTACAAATGGATCATGCTTACCATAATAGTACACATCTTTAAAATCCTTAATTGAATTTGCTACTGATTGATATGAATGAATAGTTCTAGGTAGTATATGAGATTCATATACTTTGTTATCTTTTACTATATTTAATATAAACTCTGTATCTTTGCACTCTATAAATACGCCACCCTGAGGAAAATTTTCTATTAAATCTAGACTCAAAAGTTTTTGGAGTATATCACAATTCACATTCAATGTTCTTGCTTTGCTTTTTAGATTTTTAGAAATTTGTTTACACAATTTTATTGTAGATTTAAGAATTAAAATAACCTGTATATTTGACTTATCTTCATATGACTTAATTTCTTTATACTTCATAACGTACTCATTTAAATCTATATGAACATATCGTGTTATTTCTAACTCTATCATTTTCAATATATCTTTTTTATTTTTTATTTTTAATAGTTCAATATTTCTAATTATAGTTTTATCATCTTGAATATTATAGGCTATATCTTTATACTGACTTTCTAAGCCTTGTATTTCATTTTTTATTATTTCTGACACAACTTTAGCATCTTCTTGTATATTATTTGTTTCTATATATTGTAATGTGATATTTGTTTTTGTTGATTTGTATATGTATATTTCGTTTTTTGACTTTCTTAGAAGAGTTGTTTTTATATAATCGTTATTTATTTCAACATTTACTAATTTCTTAATATTACCACTCCTAAATACTCATGTGATAACATTTAATTTTACCACATAAATCTATTTTTAATATTATAAATTTATTGTTTTACTTAAGATGGATCACTTGCCACTTTCACTCTCGGATAAAAAATTTTATTATTTGCAGTTATAGTTATTTCTCCATCTTTATCTGTGGTTATTTCTCCATCTTTATTTATAGTTATTTCAAAATCAACATCCTCACTTTGTGACTTTGGAACTTCACTTAAGTAACCTTCTTCTTCTAATTTTTCTGGCGTTATTTCTCCCACTTTTATTTTCTTATCATCCAGTGCTTAGTTTGTAGCAGTTGCTAAACTGGAAGCTGCTAGATAATCAGAATTTAACCTTGCATTTTCTTGAACTTTTCCAAATTTCATAAACCCTAAAGTTGATAAAATACCTAATATTGTTACAACTATCACCATTTCAACTAATGTAAATCCTGGCCTTTTCTTATTCTTTATTTTTGTTTTCATTTTATTACACCCTCCTTTTATATTGAAACTATCGCATCGAACATAGGCGATACCATAGCTACTAGAAACACTCCTATAATAATTCCTATTATTACTATTATTGCAGGTTCTATTACCTTCATTATAATTTCTATTTTTGTATCTAACTCATTACCATAGAAATTATCTATAGTTTTTAAACATTCCTCTAATCTTCCACTCTCTTCTCCTATATTTATCATAGATATAAATAACTTCGGAAAAACATTAGATAATTTTAATGAATCTGATACACTATTACCTCTTTGAATATATTCTTTTGATATTGAAAGTTTTTCATAAGTTAATTTATCATCTATTATTTTTGCAGATATATCTATAGAGTCCACGATTTGTATTCCACTCTCCACTAATATACTTAGCGCTCTACAAAACCTTGTCGTAATAATTAATTGGGTTATATTTTTTATGATTGGACTTTTAAATTTTAAATTATTTTTAACTAAAGTTACTTTAGTACTATTTTTTATGCAATGAATTGAGATAGGTATAGTAATTAAGATAGCTATGATTATGTAAATATATTTAGTCCTTATAAATGTAGATACATTTATTAAGATTCTCGTCAATAATGGTGGCTTTATACCATTACTTGTAAATATCATCTCAAAATTAGGTATTACTGCTACCATTATAATTATCATAGATAAAATAGATAATAGTATTAATATCGTAGGATATATTAATAATGTCTTAATTTTTGATTTTAGTTTATATTCTTTATCGTAATAATCAGCTAAATTATGCATTACTTTGTCTAAATTACCACTAACTTCTCCTGCGTTTACCATGCTTATAAAAAATGTTGAGAATAATTCTGATTTTTGAAATGATTTGGTTATTGAGTTACCTCTTTTAATATGATTGGCTGTTTGCGATAATACGTTACTTATTTTTCTATTAGATTGATTTATTAATATATCTATCATCTTTGTAATTTCGCACCCTGATTCTAGCAATATACCCATTTGCCTACATAGAATTCTTGTTTCTTTATCCTTTACCTTTACCTTATTTTTGTTGTTATCTTTAATCTTATTATCTGCACTTCTGACACTAACCATTGTTAACTCATTTGTACTTATATAATCGTTAACTTCTTCTTCAGAGTCTAGCTCTAATTTTATTTTCTTTCTCTTTTTATCTTTGTCATAAACTACACAGTTATACAAACCCATTTAATGATTTCCTCCATTTAATCCATATTCTCTATCATTATGCATTCTTTTAATGTAGTTATTTTATTATTTATCAATTTTTTGCTACTTTCTTCAAATGTTATCATTCCATTTTTTATTGCTATCTCTTTTATTTCTTTAGAATCCTTCATTTGTTTTATACACTTCTTTATATCGTCGTCAATTTCTAATATTTCATACACAGCTGTCCTTCCTAAATAGCCATTATTACACATTTCACATCCCACAGCCACTTTAGTATTTATATTGCCTTCTATACTATCTATAATAAGTATGTCTCTACTACATTCTGGACATACTTTTCTTACTAGTTTTTGAGATATTACTCCTATAAGGGATGAATTTATTAGATATGGAGGTATTTGCATATCTATTAACCTTGCAATAGATGATATAGCATCATTAGTGTGTATAGTACTTATTACTAAATGTCCTGTTGTAGCTGCTCTTATAGCTATCTTAGCTGTTTCTATATCCCTTATCTCTCCTACCATTATGATGTCTGGATCTTGCCTTAATATTGACCTCAATCCTACATCAAAATTTAACCCTAGCTTACTATTTACTTGAGTTTGATTTATACCTCTCATTTTATATTCTACAGGGTCTTCTATCGTCATTATATTTTTACTTATATTTCTTAAGTCATTTAATATAGAATATACCGTTGTAGTTTTTCCACTTCCTGTAGCACCTGTAACTAGTAAAATACCTGACTTTTTATTTATGATGTTTTTTATTTTATTTATTGCTTCAATTGAGAATCCAAGTTCTTCTTTATTTTTTAAAAAAGAGTTTCTCTTCAATATTCTTAGTACTATTTTTTCACCATATACAGTTGGGAGACTTGATGCCCTGATATCTATTACTGATTCGTCAATGTTTATATCAACTCTACCATCTTGAGGTAATCTTTTCTCTGTAATATCCATTGAGGTATCTAATTTTATTACAGACGATAGATATGGATATATATCCATTGATAAATGTTCTATTTCATTTAATTCTCCATCTATTCTAAGTCTTATTATTAAGCACTCTTCAAATGGTTCTATATGTATATCACTAGCATTTTGAACTATAGCCTTATTTAAAATATCATTAAATAAATTTCTAGCATAACCTTCATCTGACTTATTTTCTTTTTTATAATATTTTTTTATTTTTTTAGTAATTATATCCTTATCTTGTTTTTCTAATATAATATTCATCCCTGTAGCAAGCTTTAAGTCTCTAATCGCATATATGTCATCATTTTCTATTTCTATATGTAAGTTATCGTTTTTTATTTCAATTGGAAATGCATTATATTTTTTAGCTAACTTTTCTGGAATTAACTTAGTTAATGAATTTTCTTGTAAAATAATTTTACTCACCCTTTATATATTTTAATTTATTTGGTACGTTTATTTTATTCATGGTTATATTTTCATCATTCTTAAACTCTATTTTTAGAGGATAGTTATTCTCTATACGTCTTAAATAATTACTTTCTTTATCTACATATTTGTATAATTTATCTACATCTCCAATAACTTTTATTTCATAAGGCTGAGCAATTGGAATAGAATTTATATTTATATGATTTCCTGCTAGAGCTATTTCAGAGTATTGATTCATCCTTTGTCCATTTATAGATATGAATACTCCTCCATTTATTTTAACTTCATTTATTAGGTTAACTAATACCTTATTATAATCAATTAGATTTGCTATATTTCCTGTATCTTCATTTATAGCATCTAGTTTTATGACTACTCCACGTCCACTAATATCTGTGTATGATAAATTCGATTTCAAATCTTCTACTTGATTTATATTTTCTACGTCTTCATATTTATTTTTTAAGTCATTTAATTCTATTTCTACATTTTTCTTCTCCTTATTTAATTTTTTTATCTCTTTATTAACTATATGTATTTCTTTTTTGGTAGGTTTATCTTTATTTACGTACATGTAATTTTTTCGTTCCTGTTCTCTAATTGTCATACCCATGAATATACCTAATATTGTACTCGTTAGTATTATCAACATATATCTATTTTTCATACTAATATACTCCCTATAAAAAAAATTTATGTTCCCTCTTTCCTCTTTCCTCTTTCCACTTTCCTCTTTCCTCTTTAAAAACATACTATCTATTTTAATATTATTTACAATAAATATCTATTATAATAAATAATTGATGAATTTAATAAAAAAATCATTATTTAATTTTATAATAACTTATATTGTTTTTGAAAATATAAATCTATAAATTTTATTTTAATCTTAATAATAAAAGCTATAGAATTTAGGATTAATTAAGAAATTCCTATTCCTACAGCTTTTTATTATTCATTATATATACTATTTCAAGAATATTTAATTTTATTTTGATAAATTCTATCAACTATTATTTTTCATATTTTAATATTCTCTTTACTAAATCAATTCTTAATTGCTCAACTTCATCAAATCTCATATTAGGAACATAATATGATTCTATAACATCATGCTTAGCTTTGGCTTTGTTTAAATTAGAAATAGCATAATTTATCAGTTCATCAAAAATTTTCTCATCAAAGCTTATTTCTTCTTGATATTTAGATAATTTTTCTTGATTTAAATATTTATCTAAATCAATAGTATTTTTTCCTTCAAATAAACTACTTATAGTTATACCTATATCTAAGTCCTTAATTATTATTGTTTCTAATTTTTCTTTTATAAGTGGATAATGATATACTTCTACAGACATTCCTTTTTGAATTGCTTTATCACATATTCTTTGTAAAAATGTTGTTTTTCCTGTTCCAATGTTTCCATTTAAATGATAAACCTTAGATACTTCACTAAGAATACTCTCTGTATAATCTAAATGCCCTACTGGAGTTATTGCTGTTCCAAATAAATGTCGCTCTTTCTTATATATTCCAGTACTACTTGTATCTTTGAATAAGTCATAAATAAAATGTTCTGTTAATAAATTTACTTGCCCAAAATCCATACAATCCATATATTTTTCTTCCATATCATAATATATAGGTTCCGCAGCTTTTAAGTACTTATATGCTCTTTTAAATGAATTTCCTATATCTTTTCCACACTCTACAATTTCTCTTCTATTTTTTTCCATATTTTCTAAATTCCAATAATCCCCTAAGTTAACTACTTCGTCTATTGCTCCTGGGTCTTTTGGGTCAACTATATGAGGTGCTGTTCCATCTAGTAAAACTACTCCTAATTTTTTTATTACCACTCCATCTAAAGAACTTGGATCTGATGGACAATAATGCAACTCAACTTCATATCCCTTTTCTATAAACTCATTTGCTACTTTTTTCATTAACGACGATTTACCTACTCCTGGACCACCTTTTAAACAAAAAATTCTATTTACGTTACTTGGAATCATATATTCAAAAAAATTATATGATCCATTTGCCGTATTCCCGCCTGGGAATAATTTTCTAACTTTATTTTCCATAATCAATACCCCCTGAAAATCAATATTCTATCTTTATTAAAGTATTAATAAAACCCTAATTTTGTTACTATTATAAAGTTTATTTTATGTAAAAATTTCAAATTTAATCATGTTGTATCAAACCTATAAATCAGATTCATTGTTTTACCTTCTTACTAATTCAATCATTTCATTCATATATTAATTCTATATACAAAAAGAAGTAGCAAATAGCTACTCCTTTAATATAAATTACTAGTCTACAGTTATTTCATAACCAGCATCATTGTATTGTTTTACTATTTCATTCCATACGTCTTCTACTCCTGTTTTCTTAAGAGAAGATATTGGTATTACTTTTTCATCTGCATCTAATTGTAATTTTTTTCTGATTATACTTATATGCTTTTGATATTGACCTCTAGATATTTTATCTGATTTTGTAGCTATTACCACACAGTTATATCCAAAGTGCTTTATCCACTCATACATCATAACATCGTCATTAGTAGGTTCATGTCTAATATCTACAAGTAAGAAAATAGCACATAGCTCTTCTCTATCTTCTAGATATCTTTCCATTATAGTACCCCACTTATCCTTCTCTGATTTAGCTATTTTAGCATATCCATAGCCTGGAAGGTCAGTGAAGAAGAATTCATTATTTATAAGATAGAAATTTATAGTTCTTGTCTTACCTGGCGTTTGACTTATTCTAGCAAAATTTCTTCTGTTTAATAAAGTATTTACGGTTGATGATTTTCCTACATTTGATCTACCAACTAAAGCTATTTCTGGTATACCTTCATCTGGATACTGTGACTTATTTACTGCACTCATTGTTATTTCTGAGCTTCTGATTTTCATTATTTTTCACCATTCCTTAATAATGCATGTTCTAACACTTCGTCCATATGTTCAACAAGCACAAATTCCATTTTTTCTTTTATATTTTCAGGTATTTCATCTAAATCTGCTTCACATTCTTTTGGAAGTAATACTTTAGTTATACCTGCTCTATGTGCTGCTAGTAATTTTTCTCTAACTCCACCTACAGCTAAAACTCTACCTCTAAGAGTTATTTCTCCTGTCATTGCTACATTGTTTAATACAGGTAGATTTGTTAGTGCTGATATAACAGCTAGAGCCATAGTTATACCTGCTGATGGCCCATCTTTAGGAACTGCACCTTCTGGTATATGAATATGGATATCATTGTTTTTATAGAATTCAGAGTCTATATTGAATCTATCAGCTATTGATCTTATGTAAGATATAGCTGTCTGAGCAGATTCTTTCATAACATCTCCTAACTTACCAGTTAAAACAACTTGTCCTTTTCCTTTAAGTACATTAACTTCTACAGTTAAAGTTTCTCCTCCAACAGATGTCCAAGCAAGTCCAGTTACTACTCCTACTTCAGGCTTAGTGCCTGCTAATTGATGTATAAATCTGTTTTTGCCTAAGTATTCATCTAAATCTGTTTTAGTCACAACAACTTCTTCTAAAGAAGGAGTTTCAACATATTTCTTAGCAACTTTTCTGCATATCTTTCCTATAGTTCTTTCTAAGCTTCTTACTCCAGCTTCTCTAGTGTAAGAATTTATTATATCTCTTATAGCTTCATCTTCCATTTTTATGAATTCAGTCTTTAAGGCATGATCTTTCATTTGTTTTGGAAGTAAATATTTCTTAGCTATATTTAATTTTTCCTCTTCTATATATCCTGATACCTCTATTATTTCCATTCTATCTAATAATGCTCTTGGTATCGTACTTAAACTATTTGCAGTAGTTACAAATAATATCTTAGATAAATCAAAAGGCATTTCTAAGTAGTGATCTACGAAGTCCTTGTTTTGTTCAGGATCTAGAACCTCTAACATTGCTGATGATGGATCTCCTTTGTAATCTGCAGACATTTTATCTATTTCATCTAGTAAAAATACTGAATTTTTAGTTTTAGCCTCTTTTATTCCATTTACAATTCTTCCTGGAATAGCGCCTACATAAGTTCTTCTATGCCCTCTTATCTCAGCTTCATCTCTAACTCCACCTAAAGATATTCTTACAAATTTTCTACCTAAAGAATTTGCTATTGACTTAGCTATTGATGTTTTACCAACACCTGGAGGTCCAACTAAGCATATTATAGGTCCTTTTAAAGATTTAGATAATGTTCTTATTGCTAAGTACTCTAATATTCTTTCTTTAACTTTTTCTAAACCATAGTGTTCATTATCTAGTATTTCCTTAGCTTTAACTATATCTAGCTTGTCTTTTGTTTCATTGTTCCAAGGTAGTGAAAATACAGTATCTAAATATGATCTACTTACCGATAAATCAGGAGACATCGGAGATACCTTAGAAAACTTATCTATTTCTTTGGCTATTTTTTCTTTAGTTTCTTTTGGAGCTTTTATTTTTTTAAGCTTCAATCTATACTCGTCAGCTTCAGAATTTATATCTTCTTCTTCACCTAACTCTTTTTGTATAGCTCTTAGTTGTTCTCTAAGATAATATTCTTTTTGAACTTTATTCATTTGCTTTTTAACTCTTAGAGTTATTTTTTTCTCGATTTTTAATATATCAATCTCTTCTAAAAGAATTGTATAAATAAGTTCTAATCTTTTATTAATATCAAATTCTTCTAATATTTGCTGTTTTTGTTCTGGCTTTAGATATACATTAGCTGCTATAGTATCTATAAATCGGTCTACATCCTCTATCTCACCTAGTGATATAAGTATTTCTGGCGAAACTTTATTACCTATATTTATGTACTCCTCAAACGCATCAAATACATTCCTTACAAAAGCTTCAATTTCTAAATCTTTCTCTGAATTTTCAGCATCAAATACTAATTCTTCTACTACTGCTTTAAAATATCCATCTTCTAATTTTATATCTCTTGCTCTACCTCTAGAAATTCCTTCTACTAGTACGCGTACCGTTTCTCCTGGTAGTTTTATCATCTGCTTTACTTTACAGATTGTCCCAACATGATAAAAATCTTCTTCTGTAGGCTCATCAACTTCGGCTGCTTTTTGAGAAGTTAAAAATACTAACTCTTCAGCTAGCATCGCTTCGTCTAAAGCTTTAAGTGATACCTCTCTTCCTACATCAAAATTTAATATCATATATGGGAATATCGCTAACCCTCTCAGTGGAATTAACGGCAATTCTTGTTCTGTTTTAGTATAATTCGGTTCCACTAATATCACTCCTTAAAGTGCTAGATTTTGTTGCTTTATATATTATATATTTACAAAACTTAATTTTCAACATTAATACAAACTTATTAGTATATTTTAGTCTTATTTTATTATTATATAATATGGGTAGTAATATACTCATATACTATTATACACGAAAAAAGTTGACTCCATAGCTATAGTTTTTATTTGTAGTTATTTAGGTACAATATTTTTATGATGCTTAAATAACTATAAATTTAATCATAATTTTAATTTTTTTTATAATTACCCCATTTAGTTATGGTATTTAAAAAAAGAAGTCTGTAAGACTTCCTCTCTAATTAAGGTTAGTTAACGCTTGAATTTTATAATTCAATTTAAAAAGGAGCTTTAAAAGCTCCTTTTTATTATGCACTCTCTTCTTGATCTTTAAGTACTATAACTGGTTTTGCCCCTTCATCAACTGCTTCTTTTGTTACTATAACTTTTTTGATGTCATCTCTAGAAGGAATTTCAAACATACTTTCCATCATTATGTTTTCAACTATGCTTCTTAGTCCTCTAGCCCCTGTGTTTCTTTCTATAGCTTTTTTAGCTATAGCACGAAGAGATTCATCTTCAAATTCTAGTGTAACATCATCTAATTCTATTAATTTTTTGTATTGTTTTACTAGAGCATTTTTAGGTTCCTGTAATATTCTCATTAAAGCATCTTCATCTAATAATTCTAAAGTTGCTACAACTGGAATTCTTCCTATAAACTCTGGTATTATACCAAATTTTAATAAATCTTCAGGAAGAACTTGAGCATATACTTTACCTAAATCCATTTCTTTCTTACTTTCTATTTTGGCACCAAATCCAAGTGTTTTTTCTCCACCACGTTTTTGGATTATCTTTTCTATTCCATCGAAAGCTCCTCCTAATATAAATAATACATTAGTAGTATCTATCTTTAAGAATTCTTGATGAGGGTGTTTTCTTCCTCCTTGTGGAGGAACATTTGCAGTTGTTCCTTCTAATATTTTTAAAAGTGCTTGCTGAACACCTTCTCCACTAACATCTCTTGTTATAGATGGATTTTCAGATTTTCTAGCTATCTTATCTATCTCATCTATATAAATTATACCTCTTTCAGCTTTCTCTATATCAAAATCAGCTGCTTGAATAAGCTTTAAAAGAATATTCTCTACATCTTCTCCAACATATCCTGCTTCTGTTAATGATGTAGCATCAGCCATTGCAAAAGGAACATTAAGAGTTTTAGCTAAAGTTTGAGCTAATAAAGTTTTTCCTGAACCTGTTGGTCCTAGTAAAAGTATATTACTCTTTTGTATTTCTATATCTTTAGTATTAATTTTCTTACTATAGATTCTCTTATAATGATTGTATACGGCTACTGATAATGTCTTTTTAGCTTTTTCTTGGCCGATTACATAATCATTTAAGATATCCATCATTTCCTTTGGCTTTGGTAAAGATGTAGTATCCTCTTCAATAGTTTCATCTATTTCTTCTTGGATTATTTCGTCACAAAGTTCAACACATTCATCGCATATATATACATTTGGTCCTGCAATTAATCGTCTAACTTGTTCTTGGTTTTTACCGCAGAATGAACATTTTAACTGTCTTTTTTCTTCATTTTTTGACATATTAAGCACCTCTTCCTATCTACGGTCTTTTTGCGATTACTTCATCTATTAAGCCATATTCTTTGGCGTCGCTTGCAACCATGAAGTTATCACGTTCAGTGTCCATTTGAATTTTTTCTAATGGCTGACCAGTTCTCTCTGATAGTATCTTATTTAAAGTTTCCTTCATTTTTATTATCCTTCTAGCATGGATTTCTATGTCGGTTGCTTGACCTTTAGTTCCACCTAGTGGTTGATGTATCATTATTTCACTATTTGGTAAAGCAAATCTCTTTCCTTTTTCTCCTGCTGCTAATAAAAATGCTCCCATAGATGCAGCCATTCCTATACATATAGTACATACATCTGGCTTAATATATTGCATAGTATCATAAATAGCCATCCCAGCAGTTATGCTTCCTCCAGGTGAATTTATATATAAATATATATCCTTGTCTGGATCATCAGCCTCTAAAAATAGTAACTGAGCTACTATAAGACCTGATGTGACATCATTTACTTCATCTCCTAGAAATATTATTCTATCTTTTAATAATCTAGAATATATATCGTACGATCTTTCTCCTCTTCCTGTTTGTTCAACTACTACAGGTACTAATGCCATGGATCATACCCCCTCTATATCTTCTATTTTTAATATATAATTTACAGTAGCCCATTAGTAGGCTACTGTAAAAAATTAAGCTATTATTGCATTGTCAACTAATAAGTCTATAGTTTTTCTTATTTTAACTTGACCTTTTATATCTTCAACATCTGTTTCTCTTAAAGAAGCTTTTAATTTATCAGCTTCCATATTGTACATAGATGACATTTTTTCTATCTCAGCATTGAAATCTTCATCTGTAGCTTCTATCTTTTCTGCATCAGCTATAGCTTCTAACACTAAAGAAGATTTTACTAATTTAGCTGCATCAGCTTTTCTTTCTTCTCTTAATTCAGCTATATCTCTTCCTGTCATTTCTAATAATTGTTGTAAGTTTAATCCTTGAGATTGTAATTGGTAGTTAAGATCCATTAACATGTTGTCTACTTGTTGTTGTATCATAGCTTCTGGAGCTTCTACTTCTGTATTTGCAGTAACTTTTTCAACTATTACATTTCTTAGTTGTGCTTCCGAAGCATTTTTAGCTTCTTCTTCTAATTTAGTTCTTACGTCAGCTCTTAACTCTGCTAATGTATCAAATTCGCTAGCATCTTTAGCAAATTCATCATCTAATTGAGGTAATTCTTTTACCTTTACATCATTTACTTTTACGTTGAATATAACTGGCTTTCCAGCTAAGTTTTCAGCATGGTATTCAGTTGGGAAAGTAACATTAACTTCTACTTCTTCTCCTGATTTTTTACCTACTAATTGCTCTTCGAATCCTGGGATGAATGTGTTTGATCCTATAACTAAGTTATGATTTTCACCTTTTCCACCTTCAAAAGCTACTCCGCCTTCAAATCCTTCGAAGTCTATAACAGCTGTATCTCCATTTTCTAATGCTTTATCTTCTACGCTTAATAATCTAGCGTTTTTGTTTACCATTTCTTGTAGGCTTAACTCTACTTCTTCTTCACTTACATTATTATCTACTTTAGATATTTCTATACCTTTGTAAGCTCCTAACTCGAATTCTGGTCTAACTTCAACGTTAACAACCATAACTAATCCATTGTCTTTGCTTATTTCTTCAACATCTAAGTCCGGTCTATCTATTGGATCTATATTTAATTCCTTTATAGCTTCAGGATAAACTTCAGGGAATAATAATTCTATAGCATCGTTGTAGAATATTCCTTTTCCATATTGAGTTTCTATAACAAGCTTTGGAGCTTTACCTTTTCTGAATCCTGCTATGTTGTATTTACCCTTGTTCTTGTTGTATGATTTTGTTACTGCTGCTTCAAATTTATTATTATCTACAGTTATTTTTAAAGTCACTTTGTTGCCTTCTTTTTTAATTAATTCTGCTTTCATTGACTTAATCCTCCTATATCTTTATGTAATAATTTGTATATGGAATTTAAATCCATTATACTTATAGTTTAACTCTTTAATTATAGCACATAAGTTTTTTTATTTACAAGTATTCCATTGATTTATAGACCTTATGTGTATCACTTATGCATCTATATTATAATTTTATTTCCTTTATTTTGATTTTTTCATCTTCTATATCTAGTATAACAAAACTTCTATATGTTACTTCCCTTGGAAGTGACACACTTCCTGGATTTAAATATAGTACTCCCTCTTCTTCTATACATAGAGGAGTATGAGTGTGTCCGAATATAACTATATCCGCATTCATAGACTTTGATTTTGATTGTAGCATATCTATTCCATATTTCACATTTACACCATATTTATCTCCATGGCATAAAAATATAGTCTTACCTTCTACTTCAAAAACTAATTCATCCTCTACATTATCAACGTCACAGTTTCCTCTAACTGCCATGACTGAAACCTTTGTCATACTATGTATATACTTTGAATCCGAAAAATTATCTCCTGCATGAACTATTAAATCACATTCTTTTAAGTATGATATAGTTTCATCGATAAATTTCTTCATCATATGTGTATCACTTACTACTCCTACTTTCATTATCTCACTACCCTTTTATTAAACTCACTTTTCATTAATTTTAGGGCATTAGCTCTATGGCTTATGCTGTTTTTTATAGTTGCTGGCATTTCTGCAAAAGTCTTATTATATCCATTTACTATAAATAATGAATCATATCCAAATCCATTCTTACCTTTTTCTTCGAATCCTATAGTGCCTTCACAAGTTCCTCTAACTACAAATTCTTTTCCATCTGGGAATACAACTGCTATTGCAGAAACAAACCTTGCTGTTCTTTGACTTGCCGGAATATTACTTAAAGACTTTATTAACTTTTGTCTATTTTCTTCATCCGTCGCATTTTCTCCTGCAAATCTAGCAGAATAAACACCTGGTTTTTTTCCTATAGCATCAACTTCTAAACCTGAATCGTCTGATATTGCTATCATTTCAGTCATTTTAGCTATTGTTCTAGCCTTTATTAAAGCATTATGTTCAAATGTTTTTCCATCTTCAACTATTTCTATTCCACCTAAATCTACCTCTTTTAGTGAATATATTGTATAATCAAAGTCTTCTAATATTGCCCCAATTTCTTCTAATTTATGAGCATTATTAGTAGCTATAACTACTTCATCTCCATATTCCATTCCTAGTATCTCATCTGCTATTTCACCTAACGCAGCTCTTTGGGCCTTTATTAATTCCTTATTTCCTTTTTCTCCAAGTTCTAATAATGCATTTAAGTCGTCTCTTGAGAATGGACGCTCTTCACCTGTTCCTTGAACCTCAACAAATTCACCTTTATCTGTCATTATTATATTCATATCTACTTGTGCATTAGAATCTTCTTCATAACATAAATCAAGTACATGCTCTTTATTTACTATTCCTACACTTATAGCAGATACGAAGTTCCTTACTGGCATTTCTTTAATTGCTTTAGACTTATGTAGTTTATTTAAAGCATCTACAACTGCTACAAAAGCACCCGTTATAGAAGCAGTTCTAGTTCCACCATCTGCTTGGATTACATCACAATCTACCCAAATAGTTCTTTCACCAATTTTCTTTAAATCTATTACAGATCTTATTGCTCTTCCTATTAATCTTTGAATCTCTTGTGTTCTTCCATCAACTTTTCCTCTAGATGATTCTCTTATTTTTCTTTGATGAGTTGATCTAGGAAGCATTGAATATTCTGCATTTATCCATCCTGTTCCTGTGTGTCTTAAAAATGGAGGTACTTTATCTTCTATTGATGCTGTACATATAACCTTTGTTTCTCCCATTTCTATTAATACAGAACCTTCTGCATATCGAGTATAGTTTCTTGTTATTTTTACATCTCTTGTTTGGTCATTTTTTCTGTTATCAATTCTAGCCATTGTTAATACCTCTCTTAATTCCTTTTATGTTAAGTTTTCATTCGTTTAACTTTATTATATATATTAATAATATTAACATATATATAACGTAATTTTCTACCATTACCAGTATCTATATATTTTGTAATAACCTTAAATTAATATAAAATACATTATATTTATATAAATAGTGCTATATAATACAACTATTATCTTAAGTTAATTTATTTTCTACATCTTGTTTTGATTCTAAATTTATAAGTTCTATAAATTTAGCTTCATCAAGTACTTTTACACCTAATTCAGTTGCTTTCGTAAGTTTCGATCCAGCTTCTTCACCTGCTAATACGAATTTTGTAGATTTACTAACACTTGAAGTAGCTTTGCCTCCCCTAGCTTCTATCATTTCTTTTGCATCATTTCTTTTTAATGTGAGAAGTGTTCCAGTTAAAACAATCTTCATACCTTCAAATATTTTAGGTATACTAGAATTTACATCTTCAATTTTCTTAGTGTTAACCCCAGCATTTTTAAGCTTTTCTATAACTCTAAGATTCTTTTCCTCTTTAAAGAATTCAACTACGCTATTTGCCATAGTTTCTCCAAATTCTTCTAAATTAACTAGTTTTTCATTTGTGGTGTTGATTATTTCATCTAAATCGTTAAAACTATTGGCTAATATCTTAGCTCCTTTCACTCCTACAAATTTAATTCCTAATCCATTTATAAGTCTCCATAAGTCATTATTTTTAGAATTTTTAATTGAATTAATTAAATTTGTAGCAGACTTATCACCCATTCTTTCTAAATTAATAACATCTTCTTTTTTTATACTATATAAATCTGCAACATCTTCTATTATTTTTTCGTTTAATAAAAGTGTTATTATTGATTCTCCCAATCCATCTATATTCATTGCATCCCTAGATACAAAGTGAATTATACCTCTCCTTATTTGTGCAGGACAAGACATATTTATGCACTTCACAGCTGCTTCCCCATCTAGTCTTACAGTTGGTTCAGAGCATACAGGACATTCCTTAGGCATTTCAAAGTCAATCTCTTCTCCACTACGCTCATCTTTTATAACTTCTACCACTTGAGGTATTATATCCCCCGCTTTTTGTACTAGCACTATATCATTTATTTTTATATCTTTTTCTTTGATGTAGTCTTCATTATGTAATGTAGCTCTACTTACACTTGTTCCTGCTAATCTTACCGGTTCAAGAACTGCTGTAGGTGTTATAGTTCCAGTTCTACCTACTTCTACTATTATATCTATTATCTTTGTTGTTTTCTTTTCTGCTGGGAATTTGTATGCTATTGCCCATCTTGGACTTTTAGCAGTATACCCCATAGTCTCTCTTTGAACTAAGTTATTTACTTTTATAACCATTCCATCTATTTCAAAGTCTAAGTTTCCTCTATTTTCTGTCCAATATTCTATATGGTCTATAATATCATCTATTTTATTACATACTTTATAATTTGGACTTACTTTAAATCCTAATTTTTTTAAAAACTCTAAAGATTCACTATGATTTTTAAATTCTATATTTTCTCCATGTTCAAGATTAAATACAAATATATCTAAAGGTCTTTTTGATGTTAGCTTAGGGTCAAGCTGTCTCAAGGAGCCTGCAGCAAGATTTCTAGGGTTCGCAAATAATTGTAATTCAGATTTTTCTTGCTGTTCATTTATTTTTCGGAAGTTTTCTTTTGATATATAAACTTCCCCTCTTACTACTATTTCATTATCTTCATCTATTTTTAAAGGTATGCTTTTTACAGTCATTAAATTCTGAGAAATATCTTCTCCAACAGTACCATTACCTCTAGTAGCCCCTTTTTCAAATACTCCATCGTTATATGTAATTCCTACTGATAATCCATCTATTTTAAACTCTACTACATACTCTACTTCACCACTTACCATATCTCTTACCCTTTTATCAAAATCTCTTAAATCTTGACTTGAGTAAGCATTTGATAAACTTAGCATTGGTATCTTATGTACTATTTGTTCAAATTTACCTAAGGGCTTTCCTCCAACTCTATTTGTAGGAGAATCTATTCTTTTTAGGCTAGGATTTTCTTCTTCTAATTTTATTAATTCTTTCATTAAATTATCATACTCATAATCTGATATTTCTGATGTATCTTGATTATAATATTTTTCATTATGATAATTCATTAAATCTATTAATTCATTTATTTTATTTTCTATAGTCATTCTCGTCTCACCTCGTATGAAAATTTCTCTTTTTAGTATTGCCATTTTATAATTTTAATATATTTTAGTATATCATTATAGACTTATCATTGTGAAATTTTTTATATAATAATTATCAATCAAAAAAGTTACCCTAAATTAGAGTAACTTTTTATCTTATTTTAGCCTAATATCCTTTATGTATATCCACAAGGTTATGTAATGGCTTTTCATTTATATAATTTTTAAGATTGTTATAGATCATATTGAAATTTCTTTCATTATTTTTATCTGATACCCACGAATTATGAGGAGTTATTATAGCATTATCAAATTCCCAAAACTTACTTTCTTCTTTTAACGGCTCATTTTGGAAAACATCTAATGCCACCCCTCTAAATTTATCTATATAATTTATTAAATCTTCTTCATTTACAATATTTCCTCTCCCAACATTTATAAATACTGAACCTTCTTTCATAATCTTAAATTTGTCCTTATTTATTATACCTATCGTGTCTTTAGTCGCAGGTATTGTACATACAACTACATCACATTCCTTAAATACATTATCCATATCCTGTGTAGAAAAACACTTATCAAAATATTTCTTATCAGAACCTGTTGTGTTTACACCCCACATCTCTACTCCAAAAGCTTTTAGTCGTTTTGCACCTTCCGTAGCTATAATTCCAGTTCCTATGAACCCTATTTTTCTTCCATATATCTCTGTCATTTTAAAATTCATTTTCCACTTTTTATTTTGTTGTTGTTCATAAAATTTTTTACTATTTTTATATATTTGTAAAATATACATTACTATCCATTCACTCATAGGAATACTATAGCCACCCTTATTGTTAGCTATAATCATTTCTCTTTCTAATAATTTTTCTTTTGGTATTTGATCCACTCCTACACTTGATGTTTGAATATACTTTAATTTATCCATTTTAGATATATCTAATGTTTTAAATGGATCATAAGTAACTAGTATATCTGCCGAGTCTGTGTCCTCATTATTAGTTACTGTATTTTCTTTATGATATGTAACTTCGTATCCTAAGTCTCTGACCTTTTGAAATTTTTCTTCCCCATAATTTTCAGTAAACAAAATCTTCATATCTTTTACCCCCATTGTATTTTTTGCGATATTATAAGTATTTTCTTTAAAATATAAAAAGTCCTTCAAAAAATTTGAAGGACTTAATCTATTTTAAAATAAATGTATAAAAAGACTATGATGTCAAAACAATGAGGTGTGATATACATTTATTTAATACTATTCTAACCACTTCTAAGCTTTTTATTTACAGTATATATAATAATAAATAGTAATATATTCCTGTATATGTCAAGCCATAAATATTCCAAATTCAAGTTGAAAACTGAACTGTATCTCTGTGATAACCTCACCTATCGTATTTATTTTTATCATCTTTATATGCAACAAAATGAAATTTCATGCTTCAGCTCTGAAGTAAATAGTATCTTATTAGCAAATAAGATACTATTTATACAGTCTTTTTAACTATATCTATTTTCACGAATTACACTTTACATACGCTAATTTTCTTCTTTTTTATAAGGATCTATATGAATAGTTACCCGAGTATTTTTAAACTTATCATTCATATCCTTTTTCAGGCTTGCAATAATATCATGTGTTTCTTTGACTGTAACATCAGGATCAACTGTAATATGAAAATCAATATGCTTACTATTGCCTGATTTTCTTGTTTTAAGTTTATGGTAATCTATAAATTGATTACTGTGTTCTCTTATGACTTTTTCTATCTCTGCTTCTTCTTCTTCAGACAACCTCGCATCAATAAGATATTCAAAGGCATTTTTAGAAAGCCCCCATGCTTCCTTAATTATGAGTAGCGCTACAAGCATTGCAACAACCGAATCGAGTATAACAAGTCCCGTAATCTTGATAAGAAGAATTCCAATTGCTACTCCCATGGATGTGTAGATATCAGTTTTCAAGTGAAGAGCATCTGCCTCAAGAGCCATGGAATCCTCTTCCTTTGCAACCTTGTATAATTGTCTTGACACAATAAAATTTGTAAGTGCTGAAACAGCCATAACAACAATTGCGATATTCGCTTGTTCGATTTCAACAGGCTCAAATAATTTCTTAAAAGCTTCAATAATAATCATTGCAGCAGCAATAAAAATTAAAATTCCTTCAACTAAACCAGAGATATTCTCTATTTTTCCGTGTCCGTAAGGATGCTTCTTGTCAGCAGGCTTTGCCGAATGTTTGACAGATAAAAATGCAACCAGTGATGCTACTAAATCCATTCCTGAATGTATTGCTTCAGACATAATACTTACTGAACCACTTAAAATACCTGCTACAATTTTTAAAATTATAAGTGTTGTGTTTGATAAAATTGACAAAAAAGCAACTTTAATTCTCCTATCAGAATTAAACATAAATAAATTCCTCCTCGAAATTGAAAAACCCGCCAAATTATAATAAAAGATTATAATCCTGCTGCCAATCAAGGCCCGGCCTATGCACACTATAATAGATGCATGCCTGTTATTCTATAGATAATTAATATTTTTTTATTGTATTATAGTAGTAAAATATCTTCATTTTTTTTACTTTTAAGCTATATATTTAAGGCAATATAAACAAGCAGTAAATTGGCTATGTATTTGAAAATTCTTAATACACTTCTGGACATATACATATATTATCCTATATTACTTTAAAAAATATACAAGCTCGGAGCAATCATCATCTATGCCCATATAACCACTATCATCTTTCACTTATTTCCATCTCACCTACCGATAAATATTAAATTGTTATAATCTTTTTATACAGTATTAGTATACTTACACACTTATATGTTGTCAATGCTTTTTTTATCAACTGATAATCAAATGATAATAGATTTCGGTGTTAGTATAATATCTATAATAATAAATGGGAACATATCCTATTTATCACTAACCTTTAATTAATTTTTCTACACACTCAACATGAGCTGTTTGAAAAATTTTTTAAAAACTAAAGTAATAATAATTCAGAAAGTTTTTATTCATTTTATAAAAATCATATTAATATACTTAAACTATATTAATATGATTTTTAAGGAGTTGAAATTATTATGAAAATAAGTTCTTTACCCACACAGCTTGATAACCCTACAAATTCACAAAGACATAAATTGCTTCGATATGCACTAAAAACTGTTAATCGTTTAGAAGATTTTAATAATATTATAGAATTATTAAATCCTCCCTCTGATATTACCACTATATCATCCCCAGGGAGATTTAAAGGAGTCAAAGTAGGGATAATCGGTGGAGGGTTAGCTGGTTTATCGTCAGCATTTGAACTTAGAAAGCTTGGTTTTGATACTACTATATTTGAAGCTTCTGAAGATCGTATAGGAGGAAGAGTTTATACTCACTATTTTGATGAAGGTAAAAATTTTTATGGAGAGCTTGGAGCTATGCGTATTCCAGTAAGCCATGAAACAGTTTGGCATTATATAAATCTTTTTAACTTAAATACAAGACCTTTTGTTCAAACCAATAAAAATGCCTTATTATATGTAAGAAACATAAGAGTTAGAAATGATCCTGAAGGAAAGAACGTAATGGAGAAAATTTATCCTGAATTTAATTTGAAATTATGGGAAAGAAATACGCCATGGCAAGAACTTCTACAGTATGGACTAGGTACTCCTTTAGCTAGTATTAATCCACATCTAAGAAAAGAAATTTTAGAGGTTAAACCTAAATATAATCCTCAGATTCAGTATTGGGACTATTATAATAATCGTCAAGTTCTTGAATCAATGAATTTAAGCCAAGGCGCTTTAAATTTATTAGGAAGTACTTCTCCTTTTGTAAGCTCTTTTTATTACAATGGTTATTCCGAAATATTACAAGAAGAGTATCCTGTAGATTTTTCATTTTTATATGAAATTATAGGTGGAACGGTTAATCTTCCTCTTTCTTTTTATAAATCTTTAACATCTCTAAATCCTGATGAATATATAAATATTTCAAATAATGATTTAGGAAAAGTAATATGGAAAAATGGAAATTCGGTTAGAGAGATTCATAAATCTCAAAAAGAAAACAAAGTTATATTAAGATATAAAAATAATCGTTCAGCAGAAACTTTACAAGAAACATTTGATTATGTTATTTGTGCTATACCACTTTCAAGCCTTCGAAATATTAACATTAATCCTTTGTTTAGCACCAGAAAAATGCAATCAATAAAAGAAGTTAACTATGCAAACTCTCAGAAAACATTATTTTTCTGTAATAAACGTTTTTGGGAAGAGCAAGGAATTATAGGAGGAGGTTCATATACTGATTTACCTATTACAAGTATTTGGTATCCCTCTGATCATGCAAAATGTATTGCTGATGATAACAATAGAAAATTTTGTTTTGGCGAATCTCCTTTTGATAATTGGGGACCTAGAAGAAATTGCTCATCCAATGATCCAGGAGTTCTTTTAGCATCATATAATCTTTCTTTAGATGCAGTAAGATTAGGAAATTTAAGTGAGGAACTGCATTTTACAGAAGTAAGAGAACAAGTAGAAGCTGTTCATGGTCTTAAAAAAAAATATCTTGATTCAGTAATAAAAGATTATAAAACTATACAATGGAATGAGGAACAAGGTTTTTATGGGGCTTTTGCTTATTTTTACCCACAACAGAAAAAAATTTTTTCGTATGCCATGATAAAACCAGAATATAATAACAGAGTATTTTTTGCAGGTGAACATACATCTGCTAAACATGCTTGGATGCAAGGAGCTTTAAATAGTGGAATGAAGGCAGCAAACTGTTTGGCAAAATATTGTAAAATTCATAGAAGTTAAAATAATAGAGCAATTAATAGCTAATTTTCAATCCATCTAGGATTATTCTGATAATGAACAGAAACAGATAATCCTAACTGGCTTGATATCTAAAATTATTATTACTCTAGATAGAGTAGTTATTATTTGGAATTTTAGTTAGTATTTTTTATATAACTTACAATCTCTACGTATGTTTTGATATAAAGATAATACTGATACATGTAATATTTATTTTGCGTAAAGGTACAACCCCCTAAAAACAAGGGGGCCGTAAAATTTTATAGGTTACTTCTAAGTAAATCATATAATAAAACACTCTTCAATTTTTTATTTAAATTCTCTAAATCCTTTGATATAATGCTATTTCTTCTCTATCTTTGCGACACACTCTACGTGCATTGTATGAGGGAACATATCTACTGGTTGTATTTCAGTGCATTTGTATCCTCTTTCATCTAAGTAATTTAAATCTCTTGCTAATGTAGCCGGATTACAAGAAACATAAACCACTTTGTCTGGTGACATAGATACTATCGTATCTAATACCTTCTCATCGCATCCTTTTCTAGGAGGATCTACTACTACAACATTAGCAGTTTTTCCTTCTTTGTACATATTAGGAACAACTTCTTCAGCCTCTCCCACATAAAATTCTACATTATCTAAATTGTTTAACTTTGCATTTATCTTAGCGTCAGTTATAGCATCTTTTACTACCTCTATTCCATAAACCTTTTTGGCTTTTTGTGCTAAAAATAAAGATATAGTTCCTATGCCACAGTATATATCAAATACAGTATCATTTTCCTGTAAATCAGCGTATTCTAGTGCCTTGTTATATAATACTTCAGTTTGTATAGGATTAACTTGGAAGAATGATAATGGAGATATTTCAAATACTAAATCTCCTATATAATCATTGATCTTTCCTTCTCCATATATAATATTATTCTCTTTACCTAGTATCACATTAGTTTTTGCTTTATTTACATTAACAACTAATGTCTTAAATCCAGGCACATTTTCTTCTAATACTGATGCTAATTCTTTTAAATATGGTAATTTTTTTCCGTTTGCAACTAATACCACCATAACTTCATTAGTCGTAAATCCAATTTTAGTAACCAAATGTCTTAACACACCTGTATGCGATTTTTCATCATAAATACTTACACCATATGCCTTTATATAAGTTTTTACTATTTTCATTATCTTATCATTTACATCATGTTGTATCACGCACTTATCCATAGATATAACATCATGGCTCTTTTTCTTATAAAAACCTATAGCCGGTGCATTATTTATTTTTTGTATAGGGAATTGAGCCTTATTTCTATATCTGCATGGTTCGCCCATTCCTATTGTGTCGTATACCTTAACATTTTCTAATTTTCCGATTCTACTTATAACTTGCTTTACTTCATTTGTTTTTATATCTAACTGCTTTTGATAATCTAGTTCTTGTATTTGACACCCTCCACAATCTTTAAGACTATCACTACATATTCTATCAACTCTGAAAGGCGATTTTTCTACTATCTCAACCATATCTCCCACAGCATAATTTTTTTTAGATTTACTTATTCTAACTTTAACTTTGTCTTCTATTAATCCGCCCTCTACGAAGACTGTAAAACCATCATGTTTTCCTACTCCAACTCCACCTTGACCTATATCAACTATATCTACAATGTACTCTTTATTTTTTGATAACATTATGATATCCTCCGTCCATGTATTTTAAGAAACTTAAGGTTTTATTTTACCAAAAAAATAGAGGCTTAGAAAGCCCCTATATAAATAAATCTCTACTTTTATATCCTCTGTATAGTTGTAAACAAGCAAACATTAGTAATATGCATCCAAATAATGGTCCTATATATACTAATTTTTCTGCTAAGCCTTGAGCAACCCCATTATCAACAATTGCTTTTACAGCTCCTGTATAATCTATTTTTGCATTGATTCCATATCTTATCCATGTAAAAGAAGTCATAAGTGCAACTGGAACTAGACTCATTGTCATATAAAATCCAGATACAGATCTTTTCTTTACTCCTTTTAATCCCAAATATATCGGTAAGAAAAATAATACTGGCAATATAAATCCATAAAATTGTGGTGATAATGCTAAAAATAATATTGCACTAAATAAAAAACTTGTTATGTATTTTCTTAAATAATTTGTTTTTCCTTCAAAATCATATAATGATGCTTTTAAATATCTTATATATACTTCTACACTTGTTTCTAATTTATCCTTATCCTTCGATGATTTTAATTCTTTTATAAGTTCTATCCCTTTTGAATTTAATTTATTATATTGAGTTTTCATATTTTCTGGAATATCTACATTATTATATCTATTATATAGTTTGTCTAATTCTAATTTATATTTTTTCTTTTTAGTATTTTTTATAATGTTAACTTTGCCTATTTCTAATTTTAATTGATTTACTGTGGTCATAACTAAATTCGCATTCATTGTAATCGCCCCCTTTAAGTATATAATACTATACAAAACATTTTTTTGTCAGAATATTTATTATATTTATTTTTAAATTTATATAATATTTAGTCAAAAAACCCTACCTTATATTTAAGTAGGGTTTTTTGTATTTTTACTTCTGATCTTTTACTATTTTACGCATTGATACTCCTACACAAATAATTATGGTAGACCATATTACACCCATAAATCCCCATGCCATACCTGTCATAATTTTAACCCCCTCTTTTTTACGAAGTTGTTACCTTATTAGATTCTATTTCATCTTTATATTTATTCTTAATTGATTTGTATGATTGTATAAATCCTATTAATAATACTCCAAATACAGCTATTCTAGCTAAGTTAACCCAAATAGCAAACTCTGGTATATCTGCTATATAGCTAGGTGTTACTTTAAAGTTACCCGCTATCCAATAATCTCTTGTAAAGAATACTAAGAATGTTATTATTGTAACTGGTGTTAAGAATTGATGGAATAATCTAAAGAACCACTTAGGTACTTTCCATAATCCACCTACATTCATTTCTTCAAGAGCTTTATCTTTAACACACCAACCAATTACTATTATTTCTATTAATCCTAAAACGATTAATAAATAGTTACCTATCCAGTTATCTACTTCTGTGAAGTAAATTAAGTTAGCACTTTGAGTTAATATTGACTCTAAAGCTATTGGTGCTCCTACTATCAAGTATCCAATGAATACTATCCAAGCACCTTTCTTTCTTTCTATTCCAGCATCTTCTTCTAGTAATGCAACTAAGTAGTTATACATTGCTATCGCAGATGTTATACCAGCAAAGAATAATAATAAGAACCACATAGCTCCAAATATTCCTCCACCAGTCATTGTACTAAATACGTTAGGTAATGCTATAAATGCTAAACCTATACTTCCTTTTATACCTTCTGGTCCTAAGAATGCATAAGCTATAGGTATAACTGCTGTACCACCTAATATAACTTCTGCAAACTCATTTAAAGAGATTGTAGCAACAGATGCGGTTACTATATCTTCATCTGGTTGTAGATATGAAGCATAATTCTGTATTATACCCATTCCTAAAGATAACGTGAAGAATATTTGACCTGCTGCAGCTATTGCAGATTGCCAAGATAATTGACTAAAGTCTGGGTTCCATATAAAGTTTAATCCTGCCAATGAACTCCAGTCAGGATTAACAGGTGATCCTAATGTTAAAGATCTTATTCCTAAAATTATACCAAATACATAAAGTACTGGCATCATTATTTTAGCCCAAGACTCTATACCTTTTTGTATACCTTTCATTACTGCAAATGCTAAGAAAAGTAATGATATAACCCAGAATATTAAATTCTTTGGATCTTGAATATAATTTACAAAAAATCCTCCTGGGTCTCCATTGTATCCTCCTGTTATTGAATTAAATGCAAATCCTAATGACCATCCTATAATGTGATTGTAATAAGAGTTAACTAAAATTGTAACTCCAAATGCTATCATTCCACATAAAGCTCCAACTATAATTGCTTTTTTGGGTTTCATTGCTTGCTTTGCTTGTAAATACATCATAGGCCCTAATGTACCATGACCATGCTTACCACCATAACGTCCTATACTCCATTCTACCCACATTACAGGTATACCTATAACTATTAGCGCGAAGAAGTATGGTATCATAAATGCTCCTCCACCATTTGAAGCAGCTACATACGGGAATCTCCAGAAATTCCCTAGTCCAACGGCATTTCCTGCCATTGCTAATATAAGACCAATTTTTGAACCCCAATTTTCTCTACTTTCACTCATTAGTCTATCCCCCCTTTTTTTATATTTATGCTTAAGATTAAAAAATTATGATTTTTTAGCCACACTTTTTATTTTGAATATTCTGAATATTTTTGTCGTAAAATAACCACTAAGTTTTCAATTAAACTTAGTGGCTTAATGTGTAACTTATAAAATATAGTATCACCCTTATAATATATTTTCAAGTTATTTTTATAAATTTTCAGAAAATTTTAAATTTTCAATTTAATTCATTTTTATAAAACTCTAGTTGAACCTCTGTATACTACTCCTCTTGAAGAGTCTACAGTTACAACTTCTCCATCTTGAACTAAGTTCATTATGTTGCCAGCAGACAATACAACTGCCTTGTCTAAATTTAATCCTACTATTGCTGCATGAGAAGTCATTCCGCCTTCTACAGTTACTATAGCAGCTGATTTTTCTATACAAGAATTCATTTCTATATCAGTCATATTAGTAACTAATATATCTCCTTCATTGAAATCTTTGCAGCCTTCACCACTCTTAACTATACGAACCTTACCTTCTACAGTTTTACTTCCTACACCGATTCCTTTAACTATTTCTTCACTTATAACATGAACTTTTATTAAGTTAGTAGTTCCGCTTATACCAACTGGTACTCCAGCAGTTATAACTACTAATTCACCATTTTTTATATAGTTAGCGCTTCTAGCTGCTTCTATCGAATTTTCTATAACTTCATCTGTATTTTTTGAATCTGCTGATTTAATACTGTAAACTCCCCAAGTAAGAGCTAATCTTCTCATAACTTTTTCATCATTAGTAGTAGCTACTATTGGACACTTAGGTCTAAATTTTGATACCATCCTTGCAGTATGTCCTGAAGAAGTTGAAGTTATTATAGCTGATGCATCTAAATCTACAGCCGTTGAACACGTTGCATGACTTATAGCATCTGTAACCGTTGAGTTATTTTTTGAATTTTGCTTTAATAAATTATTGTAGTCTAATGTTTGTTCTGTTCTTTTCGCGATTGTAGCCATAATTTTCACAGATTCTACAGGATATTTTCCTGCAGCAGTTTCTCCAGATAACATTATTGCATCTGTTCCATCGTATATAGCGTTTGCAACATCAGTAACTTCTGCTCTTGTTGGTCTTGGATTTCTCATCATAGAATCAAGCATTTGAGTAGCAGTTATTACAGGTTTTGCTAATTCATTACATTTCTTTATCATCATTTTTTGTACTACTGGTATATCTTCTGTTGGTATTTCAACCCCTAAGTCTCCTCTAGCAACCATTATACCATCAGAAACTTTTAATATTTCATCTAAATTATCTACACCTTCTTGGTTTTCTATCTTAGATATTATTTGTATATCTGTAGCATTGTTTCTTTCTAATATTTCTCTTATAGCTAATACGTCAGATGCTTTTCTAACAAATGAAGCTGCTATATAATCAATTCCTTGACTTATACCAAATTCTATATCACTTATATCTTTTTCAGTTATAGCTGGTAAGTTTATCTTTACTCCTGGTACGTTTACTCCCTTATGGTTTTTAACTATACCTGAGTTTTCAACTGTACAAACTATATCATCCCCATTTATTTCATTAACTCTTAATCCAACTAAACCATCATCTATTAATATAGTATCTCCTGGTACAACATCGTTTGCAAGGCTCTTGTAACTTACTGTACACATTTCTTTAGTTCCTAAAATATCTTTCATAGTTACAATAAACTTTTGACCTTCTTCTAATAAAACTTCTGGTGCATCAAAGTTACCTGTTCTTATTTCTGGTCCTTTAGTGTCTAATAAAAGTGCTACTGGTTGATTTAATTTTTCTCTAACTTTTTTAGCCATATCTAATCTATCCTTATGCTCTTCATGAGATCCATGTGAAAAGTTAAATCTGCATACGTTTAACCCATTTTCAACAAGTTGAGTTAAAACTTCTTCTTTTTCTGATGCTGGTCCTAATGTACAAACTATTTTAGTCTTCTTGATATCTTTTAACATAATATATGTTCCTCCTAATTATATAGATAGTATTTTTACCATTTCATAAGTATCTTTATCAAATGCTCTAGTCATTGATAAAGCTTCATTTATTTCCATATCAATTATCTTGTTATCTTTAATACCTACTACTCTAGCAGCTTTTCCATCTAATAATAGTTCTACTGCTCTAACTCCCATTCTACTAGCTAATATTCTATCGAATGCAGTCGGGCTTCCACCTCTTTGTACATGTCCTAATACAGTAACTCTTAAATCAGCTTGAGTTTCTTTAACTATTTCTTTCCCTAGATCTTGTGCATTTCCTACACCTTCTGCTAGAACTATGATACTATGTCTTTTACCTCTTTTTTGAGTTGTTTTTAGTTTATTGCATACATCTTCAACTTTGTAGTCTACTTCAGGAACTATTATAGTTTCTGCTCCACCTGCAAGACCTGAATATAAAGCTAAATCTCCACAGTGTCTTCCCATAACTTCTACTATGTTAACCCTTTCATGAGAAGAAGATGTATCTCTTATTTTACCTATAGCATCTATTATTGTATTCATTGCTGTATCAAATCCTATAGTATAATCAGTGTATGCTAAATCATTATCTATAGTACCTGGTATTCCTATAGCTGGAAACCCTAAATCAGTTAACTTTTGTGCACCAGCAAATGATCCATCTCCACCTATAACAACTAAGCAATCTATTCCATATTTCTTTAATACCTTTACTCCTACTAGTCTACCTTCTTCTGTTTTAAACTCTTCACATCTAGAAGACTTTAGTATAGTTCCACCTCTATGTATAATATCTCCAACAGAAGATAAATTCATTTCTTGAATATCTTCTTCTATTAATCCCTTGTATCCTCTGTTAATTCCGTATACTTTACATCCATAGTATATTGCAGACCTTACAACAGCTCTTATGGCTGCATTCATTCCTGGAGCATCTCCTCCACTTGTCAATATTCCTATAGTTTTCATAGTGTTACCTCCTATTTATCTATTTTGACAACACAGGGACTTTCTGTGTCCCTGTGTTAATTTTTAATCCCATCAAGGTTAAAAAAATTAGAGCCATTAAAACACTCATTTTATGATATTATACCACAATATGAACCATTTTTTTCATAATATTATTACATTATAAAATTTCTATTTTAATATTCTAATTTTTTTACCTTTTTATACTACTTTTTTACTTTTATATTTTGTTTTGGCAATATTTTTTCTAATTCTCTCAATAAATCTGTTGAAATATACACATTTAGACCATTCCATTTGTATAATTGTTTTGAATCCTCCGCATATAAATATATATCCTCTGTACCTGAATATTTTTTAGATATTCCTGTAATGAGATCAATTATGTCCTTATTGTTAAAACTATCTATTTTTAAATATAAACCTAATTTTGAATTTTTGTTAGTTTTCAAATCTACTTCATTATTATAATTATATTTTGAATTATATTTATTTTCATCAAATTTAGAAGAATCATTTATATCTTTAAACCCTCTAGCTATAAGTTTTGCATTTTCATCTTCTTTTATACTTAAGCTACCTTTTACATATATAATATTATCTTCATTTAGTATATGATTATATTTTTGTAATAATTGAGGAAATACTATTATCTCTATAGTTCCATATAAATCTTCAAGTTCTATGAATGCCATTATATCGTTTCTTTTTGTGGTTTTTATAGTTTTATTGACTATCATACCACCCATTATAACTTCTCTTTCATCCAGAGCTACGTAACTTTCAGCATCCTCTTTTAAAGCATTTAATTTACCATTATCTATAGAGGTATTTCTTTGTATTTCTTTTTCAAACTCTGCTAACGGATGTCCACTTACATACATACCTAATACATCTTTTTCTAAACTAAGCCTTTCTCTTTCCTCATACTCCTTTAGTTTTGGAATGCTGCTAACCTCTTGCAGGTGATTAGTTTCTTCTTCTCCTCCAAAAGCATCAAATAAAGATATCTGACCCTGTAGATTTTTCTTTCTATCCATCGCTATACTATCTAGTAAATTTTCATATCCAGACATTAAACTTGCTCTATTTTCACTTATTTCATCAAATGCACCACATTTTATTAAACTTTCTATAACTCTTTTATTTGTATCTTTTGAATCTAATCTTTTTGCTAAATCTCCAAAATCTACAAATAATCCATTTCTTTTTCTTTCATCTATGATGTTGTTGATAATATTTACTCCTACATTTTTAACAGCAGCTAAACCAAATCTTATATTATCACCTTCAACTGAGAATTTCGAAAAACTCTTATTGATATCAGGCTTTAATACTTGTATGTCTAATGCACTACATTCTCTTGTGTATTCAACTACCTTATCTGTATTACCCATTACACTTGTAATTAAAGCTGCCATAAATTCCACTGGATAGTATGATTTTAAATATGCTGTTTGATATGATAAAACTCCATATGCCGCTGCATGACTCTTGTTAAACGCATATTTTGCAAAATCTATCATGTCATCAAATATTTTATCTGCTATGTCTTCTGGTACCCCATTTCTGACACATCCATTTATTTCTATATGACCATTTTCATCTTCTTTACCATGTATAAAGTATCTTCGTTCTTCTTCCATAACATCCATCTTCTTTTTACCCATAGCTCTTCTAACTAAGTCGCTACGGCCATAACTATACCCTCCAAGATCTCTAACTACCTGCATTACTTGTTCTTGATATACAAGACATCCATAGGTAACTTCCATTATTGGTTTTAATTTTTCATGCAAATATTTCACGTGATTTGGATTATTTTTATTATCTATATACGTAGGTATAGAATCCATTGGACCCGGTCTATATAATGATATTCCAGCAACTATATCCTCAAAATTATCCGGTGCTAATTGTTTCATGAAAGTTCTCATGCCAGCACTTTCTAACTGGAATATACCTAGTGTATTTCCTGATGATAAAAGTTCATAAACCTTTGGGTCATCATAATCCATTTTTGAAAAATCTATTTTTTTATTATGATTTTTTTGTATTAATTCTAATGCGTCTCTTATTACAGTAAGTGTTCTTAATCCAAGGAAATCCATTTTTAAAAGCCCAAGTTCTTCTAATGTAGTCATAGTAAACTGGGTTGTTATAGATTCTTGATGTTTGTACAATGGAACATATTCATCTACTGAGTTTTTAGATATAACTACACCTGCAGCATGTGTTGACGCATGTCTTAACATTCCTTCTATCTGTCTTGATACATCTAAAATTTCTTTAGTTTCTTTATCTTGCTCATATAAAGTTCTTAGATTTGGATTAGTTTCTAGAGCTTTATCTATAGTCATTCCAAGCGCAAAAGGTATTTCTTTAGCTATTTTGTCAACTTTGTTATATTGTATATCTAATACTCTACCAACATCTCTTATAGCTGCTTTTGCTCCCATAGTTCCGAAGGTTATTATTTGTGCAACATGGTCATCTCCATATTTTCTTTTTACATAATCAATAACTTCTTCTCTTCTTTCATAACAGAAATCGATATCTATATCGGGCATAGATACACGCTCTGGATTAAGAAAACGCTCAAACAGTAACGAATATTTTATAGGATCTATATCAGTAATTTTAAGAGTATATGCAACTATTGAACCTGCCGCACTACCTCTACCTGGACCTACCATTATATTATTTTCTCTTGAAAAATTTATAAAATCCCAAGTTATTAAAAAGTATTCTACATAACCCATTTTCTCAATTACATTTAACTCATAGTTAAGTCTATCTATAACTTCTTGATCCGGATTTTTATATCGTTCTTCTAATCCCTTGAAGCACAGCTCTCTCAAGTAGCTATCCGGTTTATAACCATTAGGTACATCATATTGAGGAAGATGTATCGTGTTAAAGTCAAATTCTATGTTACATTGCTCTGCTATTTTTAATGTATTTTCTACTGCATCTATTGCATAAGGGAATAATTCTTCCATTTCTTCCCTTGATTTTAAATAAAATTCATCACTTCCGAACCTCATTCTATTTGGGTCATTTACCATTTTTCCCATTTGGATGCACATAAGTACATCATGTATTTTTGAATCCTCTTTATTTACATAGTGGATATCATTTGTAGCTACCAACTGTATCCCAGTTTCTTTTGAAATCTTTACTAGTCCAGAATTTACCTCTCTTTGTTCAGGTAAATTATGATCCTGTATTTCTAAATAATAATTTTCTTCTCCAAATATATCTCTGTATTCTAAGGCTAAGTTTTTAGCTTTATCATAATTTCTATCCATAAGTGCCTGAGATACATCTCCTGCTAAACAAGCAGATAATGCTATTATCCCATCACTATATTTTCTTAACTCGTCCATGTCTACTCTTGGTTTGTAGTAAAATCCTTCTACATATGATGTAGATACTATTTTTATCAAGTTCTTATATCCATCCATGTTTTTAGCTAATAAAACTAAATGCCCTTGCCTCTTATCATAATTAGGATCCTTGTCTCTTAATGTACGAGGTGCAGTGTAAACCTCACAGCCTATTATTGGCTTTATTCCTTCTTTTTTAGCTGTTTTATAAAAATCTATTACACCAAACATACAGCCATGATCAGTTATTGCAATTGAACTCATATTTAATTCTTTAGCCCTAGCAATAAGTTTCTTGATTCTTGAAAATCCATCAAGTAAGCTATATTCCGTGTGAACATGAAGATGTACAAAATCTTTGTTCACTACATCACCTCCTGTCTTATCTTTTAATATTACCACAAAATTATAATTTTCTTTAATGTAAAAAAGTCTTCAATTTAAGATTTATAAGGAAGACTTTTTTGAAGCACATATACGAAAATTATATTTATCCACAGCTTTAAAATGAATATAATTTCCTATGTGCTATAAAAAGAGGTTATATTAAATATAACCCCCCACTTTATAATTGTTTATCTCTTAGCTTATTAGCAATTTCTTCGATTTTTCTTAGTCTGTGATTTACTCCAGATTTTCCTATAGGAGGATTTAACATCTCACCTAGCTCCTTTAATGTCATATCTTCACACTCTACTCTAAGCTTTGCTATTTCTTGTAAATTTTCAGGTAAACTACTTATCCCCACTGTAGCCTGTATAAATTTGATATTTTCAACTTGCCTAACTGAAGCGTTTACGGTCTTAGAAAGGTTTGCTGTTTCACAATTAACTATACGATTAACATTATTTCTCATAGCTTTTACTATTTTAGTACTTTGAAGACTTAAAAGAGCATGATGAGCTCCTATAATGCTTAATAAATCTGATATTTGTTCACTTTCTTTTAAGTATACAACGTAGTTATTTTTTCTTGATACTATTTTACAGTTAAATCCTGAAGAATTTATAAGATCTTTTAGTGACTCTGCAAAATCCTGATTATTTGTCACAAATTCCATGTGGTAATTTTTACCTGGATTACTTATTGAACCTCCACCAAGAAATGCGCCTCTTATAAATGCACTCTTACATTCATCATGCTCTATAAGGTTAGTTGGTACTTTATTTAAAGTATAAAATACATCCCCTGGTGCTAAAATTCCAAGTTCCTTTATAAGTTTCTCCGCTCCCATTTCACTTGTTACCATAAGAACATAACTATTGTTTCGTTTTAACATTTGGTTCTTATTTACAGAAATAGTTGTATTTATACCAAAGTTTTGCTTTAATAACTTAAATATTTTACGAGCTATTGAATTTAACTCCGTTGTTATTTTCAAATTTAATTTTTTATAACCTACAATTTGTATACTTCCTGCCAATCTTACTAACGCTGCTAGTTCAGTTACATTACAACAACGGTTCTCAGATGTAACCCTTGATAACTCATTTTTTGTTTCAGCTGAAAAAGACATCTACATCACCCATTAACTATTTCTTTTTTAATCTTTTTTTTATTTCCTGTAATGCTACTTTAATTATTTCCTTCTCATCATCATATCTAGCTAAATCTACGACTCTATCTAAATGTATAAACTTAGCATCAATGAATCCTTCTTCCTTTTGGGGTATTGTGTCCATGCCTCTAGCTTGCATTAAATACCAGAAGACAGTTTTATGAACTGCTCTATTTTCATCCCAATTTTCTTTGAAGGTATAATGAATCTCTCCTAAATACTTTAATATATCTGCTTTCGCTCCAGTTTCTTCTAGCACTTCTCTTAGTGCTGCTTCTTGCCTGTTTTCTCCTTCTTCTACCTTTCCTTTTGGTAAAACCCAATCTCCATTGAATTTTCTAAGCAAAAGTATGGCATTGCCAAACAGTACTACACCACCGGCACTAACCTCTTCTCTCATAGATGTTCACTCCTTAAAACTAACATAATAATAAGGATTTCTACATAAAACTTTAAAATCCTTTTTTACTTGCTTGTATCTTCTTTATGACTTAGTGCCAAATTAACAATTATATTAGAAATATATTTTGCATCATGCCTAATATAATTGCTTTTTATTTCAATCAAGTTTTCTTCTATAGTTTTTACTCTCATACTTTTAAGTGTATCTTTTTGAGCTTTATCTAATAAAACTTGCTTTGCTCCATCTTTTTGATATATTTCAAATATAGCATCTGGCAATATTTCATTATTCACTATTACATAATCAAGTATGTTTTCTTTCGTATGTCTAACTATAGCATCTACATGATCTAGTACATTATGATTATCTGTTTCTCCTGGCTGAGTCATTATGTTAGATATATATACTTTAGGAGCATTAGATTTTTTAATAGCTTCTACTACTCCTTCTACCAATAAATTTGGCATTATACTTGTATATAAACTTCCTGGTCCCATAACAATTATATCAGCATTTGCAATAGAGTTAATTACTTCATCTAGAGGCTTTACATCTGTTGGGTCTAAATATACCCTGTCTATTGAACTATTTTGATTTCTAACCTCTTCAGGTATAATTGACTCACCTTTTACTCTATTTCCGTTTTCTAATTGAGCAATCAATTTTATATCTTCTAATGTTACAGGTAAAACTTTTCCTGTAATCGCAAATATCTGGCTCATTTTATATACAGCTATTTCAAAATTTCCATATAATCCATTCATAGCTGCTAAAAATAAATTTCCAAAGCTTTGACCTTTTAAAGCTCCTTCTGTGAATCTATATTTCATTACTTCATTCATAGTAGGTTCTATATTTGCAAGGGCTAGCAGGCAGTTCCTTATATCTCCCGGTGGTAACATTCCTAAATCTTCTCTTAAAACCCCTGACCCACCACCATCATCAGCAACTGTTACTACTGCTGTGATATTTTGGGTAAAATGTTTTAATCCTCTTAGAAATACTGATTGCCCTGTACCTCCACCGATCACTAATACTTTAGGCCCTAAATATTCTTTATTCCTTATACGCAATGATTGTACTTTTTCTCTTATTATTTTTTTGTATAAGTATAGAGACACTATTAGCGCAATCCATCCTGTTACCCCTACTACTATAAATATACTTGTCATTTTTGCCTCCGTATTATCTTAACATAAAGTCTCTATGTTTCTTAACCACTCTATATCCTTTATTAGTTAATTCATCGTATATAAGATTTGATATAGTTACTGACCTATGTCTTCCTCCTGTACACCCTATTCCTATTACTAAATGCTGCTTTCCTTCTTCTATATACTGAGGAACTAAAAACTGTATCATATCATTTAATTTAAGATAGAATTCTTTACTTATCTTCGAATCCATAACATAATCTCTAACTTCTTGGTCATCACCTGTTTTAGGCCTTAGTTCTTCTAAATAGTATGGATTTGGTAAAAATCTAACATCAAATACTAAATCACAATCAGCTGGTATACCATGTTTAAATCCAAATGATACTACTGATATAGTTAATTTATTACTATCGTCTCCCTCACTATATATTTTATCTATTTCTTCTTTTAAATCTTTAGGCTTCATATTTGTTGTATCTATTATACAATCTGATATTTCCTTTAGTGGCTCCATTATCTCTCGTTCCATCTTTATACCTTCTGGTATTTGCATAGTTGATGATAATGGATGGTTTCTTCTTGTCATTTTATATCTTTTTAATAAGACATCATCTGAACAATCTAAGTATACCATTTCATATTTATAATTTGCTTTCTTTAGATAGTTTAAACTCTCGTGAAGAGCTTTAAAAAACTTTCTACCTCTTATATCTACTCCTAATGCTACCTTATCGATGCTTGAATTTGGTAGATAACATAATTCTGCAAACTTAGTTATTAAGGCAGGAGGTAAGTTATCTACGCAGTAAAAACCCATGTCCTCTAAAGCTCTCATTGTTTCGCTTTTACCTGATCCTGAAAGGCCTGTAACTATTACAAATTTCATATTTACTCCCCCTCTTAACCTATATTTTAATATTTTCTACTAATGATAAATCTAGGTTAGCTTCTCTTATGTTTTTCATAGCTAATTCAAAGTTACCTACATTTTCTGGTTTATGAGCATCAGATCCTATAATAAATTTATTTCCTATATGCTTAATTCTTTTTAATTGATTAGCATTTAAAAAACCATGGCTACTATTTATTTCTAACTTAGTGTTTGTTTCTTTAGCAACTTTAGCAATTTCTTCTATATAAACATCTCCCTTGTCTCCAGGGTGAGTTATTATAAATATATTATTTTTTTTCATAGTATTTATTATAGCATTCGTATTGTATTCTTTAGATTTCTCACTTTTGATAATATAATTGTTGCAATGGTTAATCATACTCTTGATAGATGTTGGGACAGATGCAAAATGGTATCCTGCCATAACGTAATCTAATATGTCTTCAACCTTTTCATTCTTATCTATATTACCATTTTCATCCAATATATTACATTCCATTCCTAAAAGTATGTCTATATCAGTATATTTAAGATTTAACTTATCTATTTCTTCTCTCATCGTATAAAGATTTTTTACCTTTACTCCATAAGTCATATGTTTATATCCATGATCTGATATTCCTATAGTCTTTATACCTTTAGATATAGCTTCTTTTACATTATCCTCTATTGATCCTTTACCGTGGCTATACACAGTGTGTGTGTGATAATCTGCTAGTATTTGCATTTACTAATCCTCTCCAAGTATTTTAACTTCTTCCTCAAGCATTATTCCAAATTTAGCATTTACAGTACTTTTTACTACATACATTAACTCTAATAAGTCTTTAGCATTAGCATTTCCTAAATTAACAACAAATCCGCAATGTTTTTCTGATACTTGTGCTCCTCTTAAAGTAAGACCTCTAAGTCCACTATCTTCTATTAATTTCCCTGCAAACTGTCCTACTGGTCTTTTAAACGTACTACCAGCACTTGGTAAACTTAATGGCTGCTTTGTAACTCTTCTTTGTGTAAAATCAAGCATTGTAGCTTTTATTTCATCATAGTTTCCTTTTTCAAGCTCTATTTCCGTTGATAAAACTATATAATCTGTTTTTGAAAGTATACTTCTTCTATATGCAAATTCCATTTGTTCATTTGTAAATTCAAATATATTTCCATCTGTGTCCATAACTCTTACAGATTTAACTATATCTTTCATTTCTCCGCCATAAGCACCTGCATTCATTGCTAAAGCTCCACCTAATGTACCTGGTATACCTGCTGCAAACTCAAATCCTTTTAATTCTTCTCTTAAAACTGCCTTCCCCACTACAGAAAGTAATGCTCCAGCTTGAATTTTTATAGTTGTTCCTTCTATTTCAAATTTATTAAAGTTGTTAGATATTTCTATTACAACTCCTCTTATTCCACCATCTTTTATTAGTAGATTGGACCCATTTCCAATTATTAAATATGGAACATTTTCTTTTTTTATTAATCTTATTATATCACTTAATTGTTTTTCTGTTGTTGGCTTAACTAATATATCTGCAGGTCCCCCAACTCTAAAAGAAATATGTTTTTTCATAGGCTCATCTATTTTTACATTTTCCTTATCTACTATATTTAATAAACTTTCATATATATATTCCTTGTTCATATATTTCCTCCTAGTTTATACTATTTATTCATTATTTATCTATATTAAACTATATTATTAATTTCATCTATTTATATATAATAATGTATTAAAAAAAAAATAACAATATATAAAGACTTTAAACTTCATTAAAAAAGCGTTGATATCACTATATCAACGCATACATTTTCTTTAATTTAATTAGTAGTTTTTACTTTATTATCTCTTTTTAAATAGCAATTATGATATATAAAAGGAATTATAATCGCTCCTCCAACTATATTACCTAGTGTTACAACTACTAAGTTAGTTATTAAATGACCTATTGTAACTTGAGCACCTAGTATCATTCCCATTGGTAGAAAGAACATATTTGCAACACTATGCTCAAATCCACATAAAACGAATAACATTATAGGGAACCAACATGCAAATATTTTTGATACTATATCTTGACCTGCTGTTGCCATCCATACTGCCAAAACAACAATTATATTACAAAGTATAGCTCTTAAAAACGCTTGAGAAACTGTAAGTGCTGCTTTAGCTTCTGCTATTGCCACAGCTTTTGTTGCTGCATCTCCACTTAATGTTCCTGCGTAGAATACTACTAACACTAACAGTACTGACCCTATAAAATTAGTAACATATACTATTCCCCAATTTTTAAACATTTGGCCCATTGTTATTTTCTTTTCCATAACAGCTAACGTCATTAAGCAATTTCCTGTAAATAATTCAGCTCCACAAATTACAACTAACATAAGTCCAATAGGGAATATTGTTGCTCCAACAAACCTTCCTAGACCTGGGTCTATACTCGAAATCGTTTGCCCGATTAGTATATTCCCTAATCCCCCTAAACCTATAAAAATACCTGCAAGTATTCCTAATAATATACAAGATTTAGTTGCTAATCCTACTTTCTTAATACCTACATTTACTGTAGCAGTTGCTATTTCCCCGGGTGTTAACATTCTTTTGTCCATAAATCCACCCCCATTTTATTTGTTAATAAACGTTCAAAAACATTATAGCACCGTTTTTCTGAGTTTTGTTAAATTATGGTATTGTATACACTAAACTTAAATATACATTTAGTTTTATATTTCCAAGTATATTCATTTTTATAAAAAATATGTTTAACATAATTTAACTTTAGCTGTTTAATGTATACAAAACTATTTTTTTGTTATATAATTACTACTGTTATATTTTTCGACAAAAAAATTCATATTTTGAATTATTATATAAAAATTTTTAAGGAGGACTTTTAAATGTCAGATAAAAAAATGCTTATGCCTGCTGAAATAGCTGAATACACTATTCAAGCTGGAATTAAAAAGGCTAATACACCTAACAAAAAAGTTTTAGCTTCTGCTTTCTTAGCTGGTGCTTATATAGCATTCGGTGCTTTAGGATCAATTGCTGCAGCTTATAATTTATTAGCAAACCCTGCTACTTACGGATTAGGTAAAATGGTTGCTGGACTTATGTTCCCTGCTGGACTTCTATTTGTTTTAATCGCTGGTGCAGATTTATTTACTGGTAACATACTTATAACTTTAGCTGCTTTAACTAAAAAAGTTACTTGGAATCAAACATTCAAGAACTGGGCTTTAGTTTGGATAGGAAACTTAGTAGGTGCTGCTTTAGTTGCATGGATGGTTAGCCTATCAGGTGTGTTTGAATGGAGTGAAGGATTATACGGTGGAGTTATAGTAAAGAATGCTATCGGAAAACTTGGACATACATGGACTGCTGGTATAGCTTCTGGTATATTATGTAACTGGATAGTTTGTGTTACTGTTTGGATGACTTATGGTGCTAAAGATATAGCTGGTAAAGTATTAAGTGGATTTATGGGTATATTCTTATTCGTATGTACTGGATTTGAGCATAGTGTTGCAAATATGGGATACTTATTTGCTGGTTTCTTTGCTAAGGCTAACCCTGAATTCTTAGAAGCTGCTCATAAAACGGCTGCTGATGCTTCTATTATAAATATTCCTAGTATATTGATGAATAACTTAATACCTGTTACAATAGGTAATATAATAGGCGGTGCAGTATTCGTTGCTGGCATATACTACTTCTTATATGTTAATAAGGATGAAGAATCAGTAGACGCAAAGAAAGTTTCATAATAAAGTTAAAATTTAATATAATATATATTTATTATAAGAGGTTGTTCTATTTTAAAATAGTTCATCCTCTTTTTATGTTTTAAAAACACTTGATAATATTAAATTATCTATTTTTTATTTCTTTATAAACTATTTACTATATAATATTATTATATTTCTTTTATCTATTATTTTAATTTTACAAAGGAGGATAAATATTGACGAACTTATCATTTTTAAAAGATTCAGCTTATGAAATAGGTATTACCGCAGTATATATAATTAATTTTTTAGTTAGCTTAAATCTTGTCTTTAGAGAAAAACGTAGTATAGAAACTACAGTTGCATGGGTATTAATACTAAGTACAATCCCAGCTTTAGGATTCATTTTATATTTTTGTTTTGGTCGTGGTATATCTAAAGATAATATGTTTAAAATTAAAGAGGCTGAGGACAAAATAATAAAAAATAACATTTTAGATACACATGTAAAATTAGAATACCCTAATAAATTTGATCCTACTGTAGTTGATCATCGAGATATGATTTATGCTTTAGCTAATTCAAATAATGCTCACTTTACAGATAATAATACTGTTGATATATATGCCCAATGCAATGGATTTTTTGATTCCTTATTGGATGAACTTAAACAAGCTAAAGAATATATAAATATACAGTTTTATATATTCAAAGATGATGATATAGGAAATAAGATTATAGATATTCTTTTAGATAAAGTAAAAAAAGGCGTTGAAGTAAGACTTTTATATGATGCCGTTGGTAGTAGACTGTTAACAGACAAATCTATAGTTAAATTAAAAAAAGGCGGAGTCAAAGTAGGTGCATTCTTCCCTTCTTTTATGAAACTTGTAAACTTCAACTTAAATTATAGAAATCATCGTAAAATAGTTGTGATTGATGGTAAGGTTGGATTTGTTGGTGGTAATAATATTGGAGATGAATACTTAGGTAAAGATCCCAAGTTCGGTAATTGGAGAGATACTCATCTTAGACTTACCGGGGACTGTGTAAGAGATCTTAATATAAGATTTATCCTTGATTGGAGATATACAACTAATGAAGATTTAGATTTAAATAAATATTTTAATGATGATTGCTGTACTACTAGCGATAATACTACTTCTAATAATATTGGTATTCAAATAGTATCTAGTGGCCCTGATATAACAGAGTTAGATGAAATAAAGTATGGTTACATAAAAATGATTCAAAGCGCTAAAAAATACGTATATATACAAAGTCCTTACTTTATTTTAGATAAAACCCTTACTGATACCTTAAAAATAGCATGTTTATCTGGTGTAGATGTTAGAATTATGATTCCTTCTAAACCTGACCATCCATTTGTTTATTGGGCATCATGCTCATATGCTGGAGAGTTATTAAAATTCGGGGCTAAACTTTATACGTATGATGAAAATTCATTCTTACACGCTAAGACTATTGTTATGGATGATGCCATCTGCTCTGTCGGTACTGCTAATATGGATATAAGAAGCTTTGAACTTAATTTCGAAGTAAATGCTTTTATATACTCTTGTGAGATTGCCAAAAATCAAAGACTAATTTTCGAAAATGATATATTAAATTCTAAGGAAGTTACATTAGATTTATATAATTCAAGATCTACTAGCATAAAAATTAAGGAGTCTATTTCTAGACTATTATCACCAGTTCTATAAAATTCAGTATAAAAAAATTTTAAAATTCTTGTTATATATCTAGCTATAGCAAGAATTTTTTACTATGTGAATTAACATAATATTTTAATTTTTTTGCTAAGTCATATTTTTCACCATTTTCATACTTTTATATATTATAATGTACTTATAATATATGAAAGTATATTATAGGGGGTTTTCATATGTCAGTTAATTATTTTTAATTAAATATAATAACTTTAAAATGGAAAGGGGAATTCATATGTGCGATTTTGTTTCACGCAACAAACAGTTATTTGAACAATTAGATAGCTTTATTGATGGTCTTCCAACTAAAAAAGGTGCTTTAATACAAGTACTGCATCATGCTCAGGGTATATTTAGTTATCTTCCTAAGGAAGTACAACTTCATATAGCTAAAGCTCTAGATATTGCTCCATCTAAAGTTTATGGAGTTGTAAGCTTCTATTCTTATTTTACAACTGAACCAAGAGGAGAATACAAAATAAGCGTATGCTTAGGTACTGTATGCTTTGTCAAAGGTGCTGATAAAATCTTAGCTGAGTTTGAAAAACAACTTGGAATTAAAGCTGGTGAGACTACTAAAGACCTTAAATTTACTCTTGAAGGATTAAGATGTGTTGGTGCCTGTGGACTTGCTCCAGTAGTAGTAGTAAATGGAAAAGTTTATGGGCATGTTACACCTGAAAAAGTTAGTGAAATATTAGACCATTATAAAGAATTAGAATTAAGTTGCTAAGGGGGGATAGATAATGAGTAAAATAAAATCATTTAATGAGTTAAAAAATTTAGTTTCTGAGTTAAAGCCTGCTCTTGATATGAGAGAAAATCATACTAAAGAAGATATTACTAAGAGAGAAATCTTGGTTTGTGGTGGTACTGGGTGTACATCTGCAGGTAGTATGAAAATAATTGAAAATTTAAGGACTGAAATAAAAAAAGCAGGTCTTGAGAATGAAGCTGAAGTACACTTGACAGGTTGTTTTGGATTCTGCGCTAAAGGTCCAATAGCTAAAGTTTTTCCTGATAACGTTTTCTATATCCAAGTTACTCCTAATGATGCTGAAGAAATAGTAAAAGAGCATTTAGTTAACCATAGAGTTGTTGAAAGATTATTATTTGAAGAACCAGATCTTGATCATAAAAAAGTTGAAAAGCATGATGATATGTCGTTCTATAAAAAGCAATCTCGTGTTGCTCTTAGAAATTGTGGTCATATCAACCCTGAAGACGTAAATGAATATATAGGATGTAACGGATATGCCGCTTTAGGTAAATGTATCTCTGAATGTTCTCCAGAAGAAGTTATATCAGAAGTTAAAGCTTCTGGACTTAGAGGTAGAGGTGGTGCTGGCTTCCCTACTGGTGTTAAGTGGGAATCTTCTGCTCAAACTCCTCCAGGTCAAAAATATGTTATATGTAATGCTGATGAAGGTGACCCAGGTGCATTCATGGATAGATCTATACTTGAAGGTGACCCTCATAGTGTATTAGAAGCTATGGCTATATGTGGTTACGCTATAGGTGCAGATACTGGATATATTTATATAAGAGCTGAATACCCTCTTGCTATAGAAAGATTAAAGGTCGCGATAGATCAAGCTGAGAACGCTGGAGTTCTTGGAAATAATATATTGGGTACTGATTTTAACTTTAAAATAGAATTGAAATATGGTGCTGGAGCATTCGTTTGTGGTGAAGGTACTGCATTAATAAATTCTATAGAAGGTAAACGTGGTGAGCCTAGGATGAAAACGTTTAGTTCATCTAAGCGTGGTTTATGGGATGTCCCTACTTGCTTAAACAACGTTGAAACTTTTGCTAATATACCTGCAATAATTAATGAAGGTGCTTCTTGGTTTACTGAATACGGTACTGAAGATTCTCCAGGAACTAAGGTTTTTGCCCTTGGTGGAAAAATCAATAATGTTGGTCTTGTTGAAGTTCCAATGGGAACTACTTTAAGAGAAATAGTATATGAAATAGGTGGAGGTATACCTGAAGGTAGAGAGTTCAAGGCTGTTCAAACAGGTGGACCATCTGGTGGATGTATATCTTCTGATAACTTAGATACTCCTATAGATTTCAAATCATTAGGTTCAATAGGATCTATGATGGGTTCAGGTGGTATGCTTGTTCTTGATGATTCTGACTGTATGGTTAATATATGTAAATTCTTCCTTGAGTTTACTGTTGAAGAATCTTGCGGTAAATGTACTCCTTGCCGTATAGGTAATAAAAGATTACTTGAGATGTTGGAAAAAATAACAGAAGGTAAAGGAACTGTTGAAGATTTAGATAATTTAAGAGAATTAGCTACAACTATAAAAGAAACATCTTTATGTGGACTTGGAAAATGTGCTCCTAACCCAGTTTTAAGTACTCTTAATAACTTCTATGATGAGTATTTAGCTCATGTTGTAGATAAAAAATGTCCTTCTGGAAAATGCCAATCTTTATTAGATTTTGTTATAACTGATGCATGTAAGGGATGTACTAAGTGCTCTAAAGTATGCCCTGCTGGTTGTATAACTGGTAAAGTTAAGGAACAACATGAAATAGATATTACTAAGTGCTTAAAATGCGGTGCTTGTATGGATAGCTGTAAATTCAATGCTATCATTAAACAATAATTTAGTTTAAGGGGGATATCAATGAATTTAGTAAACTTAATTATAAATGGTAAGTCTGTATCAGTACCTAAAGGTACTACTATATTAGAGGCTGCTAAACAAGTAAATGTTAAAATACCTAATCTTTGTCACTTACATATGGATGAGATAAGCATGGTCAATCAATGTGCATCTTGTCGTGTTTGTATGGTTAGTGCTGGTAGAGGTTTAGCTCCTGCTTGCGGAACACTTGTTAAAGAAGGAATGAAAGTTCAAACTAATACTAAAGAAGCTTTACAAGCTCGTAAAAACGTTGTTGAATTATTATTATCAGATCACCCACAAGATTGTTTGGCTTGTGAAAAGAATTCAAACTGCGAATTACAAAGTATAGCTGCTGATTTAGGTATAAGAGAAATAAGATTTAAAGGGGAGCAATCAACTGCTCCAACAGATACTTCTTCTAAATCAATAGTTAAAGACCATGACAAATGTATATTATGTAGAAGATGTGAAACTATGTGTAATGAAGTTCAAACTGTAGGTGTTTTATCTGGAATTAGCCGTGGATTTAATACTGAAGTTGGTACTTTCTTCAATGCTGATTTATGCGATACTGAATGTACTTACTGTGGTCAATGTATAGCTGTTTGCCCAACAGGTGCTTTAACCGAAGTTAATAATATCCCTGTAGTATGGGATGCTCTAAACCAAAGAGAAAAAACTGTAGTAGTTCAAGTTGCCCCAGCAGTAAGAGTTGCTATAGGTGAAGAATTTGGATTAGAACCAGGGTCTATATCTACGGGTAAGATGGTTGCTGCTTTAAGAGCTCTTGGATTCAAACATGTATTTGATACAAACTTTGCAGCTGACCTTACCATATTAGAAGAGGCTTCTGAGTTCTTACACAGACTTCAAGAAGGCCATAATCTTCCAATATTAACAAGTTGCTGTCCTGCATGGGTAAATTTTGTAGAAGGAAATTATCCTCAATTATTAAATCTTCCTTCTAGCTGTAAGTCTCCTCAAGAAATGTTTGGTGCTATAGCTAAAAACTACTTTGGACCTAAGGTTGCAAATGTAGAACCAAAGGATATGTATGTTGTTTCAGTAATGCCTTGTGTTGCTAAGAAATATGAATGTGCTAGAACTGAATTAGGTCAAGAAGAAGTTCTCGATGTTGATATAGTTATAACTACTAGAGAACTTGCTAAAATGATAAAAGAAGCTGGAATAGATTTATTAAATCTTGAAGAAGAATCTTTTGATAGTCCTTTAGGTGAATCTACTGGTGCCGCTGTTATATTCGGTGCTACTGGAGGGGTTTCCGAAGCTGCTCTTCGTACTGCATATGAATGGGTAACTAATAAAGAGTTAGCTGATGTTAATTTCACTCAAGTAAGAGGATTAGAAGGAATAAAAGAAGCTAGTATAGATATAGATGGTACAGTAGTTAGTGTTTGTATCGCTAGTAGCCTTGGAAATGCTCGAAAAGTTATGGATGAGGTTGCTAAAGGTAATTCTAAATATCACATTATAGAAATAATGGCTTGCCCTGGTGGATGTGTAGCTGGTGGAGGTCAACCATATCATCATGGTGACTATGATGTAGTTAAGAAGAGAGCTTTAGGATTATATAATATAGATATCAATAAAGAGATTCGTAAATCTCATAAGAACCCTGCTATAGTTGCTTTATATGATGAGTTCTTAGGAAAACCTTATGGAGAAGCTGCTCATAAATATCTTCATACTCACTACTTTGATAAGAGTGTAGTTTATGAAACAAATTGTGGTGAATGTACTTGTTCTAAAGAAGCAGAAGCTACTGTTTAATAGAGATTTCTTATAGTTAATACAAAAGGACATGAAACTAGTTATGGAGTTTCATGTCCTTTTCTTTAACGCTCTTTCGTATCGATTAAATTAGATAATTTCTTTGTAAATTCTTGAGCTGCATCATATCCCATTCCTTTTTGTCTAAAGTTCATAGCAGCAACTTCAACAACCATAGCCGTATTTCTACCAGGCTTAACTGGAACAACTAACTTTTCAATATTCACACCTAAAATTTCTTCATATTCCTTGTCTAATCCTAACCTATCATAGTATTTATCTTCATTCCAAGATTCTAGATGTATTACTAAGTCTATACTCTTTGAATTTTTAACTGCTCCTACTCCATATAGACTTCTTACATCTATTATACCTATACCTCTTATTTCTAAGAAATGTCTAAGTAATTCTGGAGATTGACCTAGTAACATACTTTCATCTAATTGTCTTATTTCTACAGCATCATCAGCAACTAATCTATGTCCTCTTTGAACTAATTCTAAAGCAGTTTCTGACTTACCTATGCTACTTTCTCCCTTTATTAACACTCCTATTCCATATACATCAACTAAAACCCCATGTAATGTTGTGTGGGTAGCCAACCTATCATCTAGATAATTTGATAACCTATTTATAAATCTAGTTGTATTTCTTTTTGTACTTAAAATTACCCTATTGTGTTTTTTAGCAAATTCTATAACGTCTGGCTTTACTTCTAATCCCCTTGTTACTACTAATGCTGGAATTTCTTCTGAGAAGAATTTATCTAAAACTTCAGCTCTAGTTTTTTCATCTATATAGCTAAAATAATTATATTCTGCTTTTCCTACTATTTGTATTCTCTCATGAGCAAAATATTCAAAATATCCTGCAAATTGTAGCCCTGGACGGTTTATATCTTGAGAATATACATAATAATCTTTATCCTCAGGCATATACACAGGTTCCAAATTTAAATCTTTCACCATATCCTTGATTGAAACTTTGTCAATTAAATTCATGTTATATTTATCCCTTCGTGAAAAAATTATACACACTTTTACAAGAAGCTTTATTCATACCCTCTACTTCTAATAATTCTTCAAAAGTAGCCTTTTTTATAGCTTCTATATCTTTAAAGTGGTTTAATAGAGCTTTCTTTCTTTTTTCTCCTATTCCTTGTATATCATCTAATAAAGACTTTGTCAAAGTTTTATTTCTTAAACTTCTATGATATGTTATAGCATATTTGTGAACTTCTTCTTGAATACTAGCGACAAATCTATACAAATTCGAAGTTTTATCTAGCTCTATCTCTTTTTCCTGGGAAATAAGTCCCTTAGTTCTATGTTTATCGTCTTTATACATTCCCCAAAGAGGAATTTCTACATTATTTGATTTTAATACTTTTTTTACTGCGCTAACTTGTCCTTTTCCACCATCTACTAGTATTAAATCTGGTAAATTACCATACTTGAGTCTTCTTCCTACTATCTCTGCCATAGAGTCATAATCATTAGGACCTATTACCGTTTTAATTTTGTATCTACGATATTCTTTTTTATCTTTTTTTCCATCTATAAATACAGCCATAGAACCTATGGAGTCAACTCCTTGTATATTAGAAATATCAAAAGATTCTATTCTCTTAGGTTTTGCATCTAATCCTAAAATTTCTTTTAATTCCTCTAATGCACCTATACTCTTTTCATATTTTCTTTTATTCATATCTGAAAATTTTTCAAGATACTCTATAGCATTTTTTCTTACCATTTCTATAAGACTTTTCTTCTCACCTTTTTGAGGTACTCTTATACTTACCTTTTGGCCTTTTTTAGATGACAACCACTGCTCTAATATAAAGCTATCTTCTATCTCATCTTCTATTATCAGATCTTTAGGTATATATTCCTGCTCCATATAAAATTGTTTAACAAAGGATCCTAATATAGATTCTCTTGAGCTTTCCATTACACCCTCTAGTATAAAATGTTCTCTTCCTACTATTTTTCCATTTCTAATAAAAAATACTTGAACACAAGCTTCATCATGAGCCCTTGCCATAGCAATTATGTCTTGATTTAAATCTGAAGCAGTAACATCTATTTTTTGCTTTTGCATCATTTCTTCTAAACTTCTAATTTTATCTCTATATATAGCCGCATCTTCAAAATTAAAGTCCATAGCGCATTTATTCATTTTTTCTTTTAAAATTTCTATGAATTTTTCTTCTTTACCTGATAATAATAATATAATTTCTTCTACCATCTTATTATATTCTTCCTTAGTGACAGTTCCTGTACAAGGACCTATACATTTTTTTATATGCATATTTAAGCACGGTCTCACTTTATTTTTTATAGCTCTATCTATATCAATATTGCAAGTCCTAATTGCATAGGTATTTCTTATAATTTCTAAGGTATCATTTACTGCACTTGTATTAGTATACGGTCCAAAATATTTTGCTTTATCTTTTATAACTTGCCTTACCTTTAATACCCTTGGATAATCTTCATTTATTGTTACTTTTATGTATGGGTATGTTTTATCATCTCTAAGTAAAACATTGTATTTAGGTCTATATTGCTTTATTAAATTACATTCAAGTATTAATGCTTCAAGTTCTGAATCTGTAATTATATATTCAAATTTTTTAATATTTTTAACCATAGATACTACTTTTGAAGAATGATTTTTTGATGACTGAAAATACTGCCTTACTCTATTTTTTAGAGATATTGCTTTTCCTACATATATTATATTGTCATATTTATCTTTCATTAAATACACACCAGGCTGTGCTGGTAGATTTTTTAGATGTTCTTGTATGTCAAACAATTTCGTCCCTCCATTTTATAAATTATATTTTAATTATACCCAAAAAAACAAAAAACGTATAACTAATGTAGTCTTACCTACTATTAGCTATACGCTTTTATTTACTTAATATTATTTACTAGCACCTTTTCCACCATTTACTTGTAACATAAATGTAGTTGCTTGAGTATACTTATGCAATTCTTTACTATCTTTATATTTATCAACATAATCAGAATCTAATATACAAGTATCTATTTGGCCATCTTCATATAAGTTAACTGATGAACCAACTTCCTTAACTACTTTAGTATTTATAGTATCTAATTTAATTATATCTTTATTCCAGTAATTAGGGTTCTTTGACATTTTATATTGATCTTCCATTTTCCAACTTGTTAACGTAAATGGTCCATTATACAATTGATTTTCAAATCCAGTACCATATTTTTCTCCTTGTGCCTCAACAAATTTTTGATTTTGTGGTAAAAATACTTGGAATGATGCTAACTCTGGGAAATATGCAACTGGTCTATTTAATTTTACTTCTAAAGTATAATCATCCACTGCCTTAACTCCTACTTTATCTGATCCATTCTTAGCTGTATCTGTTGCACCTGCTATATCATTCATTATGTATCCATATTCAGATGCTGTTTTAGGGTCTAAAGTTCTCTTCCAAGAATATTCGAAATCTTTAGCTGTTACAGGATCTCCATTTGACCATTTAGAATCTTCTCTTAATTTAAATGTCCATGTTAATCCATCTTCTGAAGCTTTCCAAGATTCAGCCACCCCTGGTTCTACTTTACCATCTGCATCTATTCTTGTTAAACCTTCCATTGTATTATTCATTACTGTAAATGATGCTGTATCTGTTGCTTTACTTGGATCCATAGTAGGTATATCTGATACTGTATCTAAATTAAGAACTTTTTCTGGTTTATCTACATCTGCATATCTATAATCATAATCTGCACCCCAAGCATATCTTATTATTCCTGATACATATTCCTTTTCTAAATAAGTTCTACCTCTATTATATAATGGTGATAAATATCCATCATCTAACATAAGTTTTTCAGCTTCTGCATATTTTTTATATGCTTCAGCTGTTGGAAGTTTTGTAGCTTCATCAACTAATTTATTGTAATCTGTATTTTCATATCCAACTTGTTTAGCAAATTGGTTCCCTGTTTGCATTGTTGATAAGAATGTTAATGGATCTGGGTAATCTGCTCCCCATCCCGAGAATGCTAAGTCAAATTCTCCTTTAGTTTCTCTATCTAGCTTTTGCTCAAATGGTAAGTTAGTAACTGTTACTGTTAAACCTTCTAAATCAGCTAACTCACCTTGTATAAATTCTCCAGTTCTCTTCCCTGCGTCATGATCATATGTTAATAATTCAATTTCAACTGTATCAAATCCAACTTCTTCTTTAGCCTTATCCCAAGCTTTCTTTGCAGCTTCTTCATCATATCCAAATCCTAAATCTTTAGTTCCCTCTACATAATCCTTACCTTGATCAAATGCTACATTTGGTGGTGTAAAAGTATTTGCAGGAACTGATCCATTATTTAATATAACATCACACAATGCTTGCTTATCTATTGCCATAGCTATAGCATTTCTTGCATTTTTATTTGCAAGTACTTCTTCTGATGTAGCTGTGTCTCCAGATCCACCTGTGCTATTACATCCAGTAAGTAAACTTGTGCTTAATAAAGCCACTGTTGCCATTACTGTTAATTTTCTTTTTAAAAACATAACAATCACCCTCCCCTATTTTTCCTTTAATAAATAAACTCATATATTTAAAATTTATTGTATAGCATTTTTGATTAAAAAGCACTTATTTTTTTTAATTTTCTAATTTTTATTTAAATTAAAAAAATTTTATGTTTTTTTTAATTATTACTTGAAAATGCTTAATTATATCACTACAATTAGAATAATAAATTATTTCAATCATTTTCAAAGGAGGCGACAAAATGAAACATTTTTCCTTATTAATTGCATTTGATGCTATTATTAGTTCAATTTATTCTATAATTAGTGGTTTTAGTAGATTTTCCTTTTTAAATTGCGCATTTATCATAGGAATGGTTTATTTTTTATTTGGTGCAATGTGTTTCGTTTATGAAAAAGGCTTTTTTAATATCACTCTATTTGCATTTAATAAGTTAGGGCAACAACTTCAAAAAAAAAGAGGAGTATTATGCAATGACGCTGATATTAAAATAGAAGATTATGTTCATAGAGAAAACAACTTCTATCTTACCTATAATTTACTATTATGCGGCCTATTAATATCAGTCGTTTCCATCAGCATAAGTTTTATTGTTATATCATAAGCATATAAAAACATTATTCCATTATTAATCAAAAAAAGGGGGGGTTAGTGTGTTTCGCTATATAATGAAACGTATTATGTATATGTTTATCACATTGTTTATTGTCATATCAGTTACTTTTTTCTTAGTAAGACTTCTTCCAGGTACTCCATTTAACGAACAAAAACTAAATGCACAGCAAATAGCTCAACTAGAAGCTCAATATGGTTTAGATGAACCTGTTCCAGTTCAATATGTTAGATATTTAACTGGTGTATTCCAAGGCAAATTAGGTACTTCTTTTAAACAAGCTAATAAGAAAGTTGAAGACATTATAGCTGATCGTATCGGTCCTTCTTCTATGCTTGGGGCTGAATCTTTAGTTTTAGGTACAACTGTGGGATTAATTTTAGGTATCATTGCTGCACTTAAACGAAATACCATTTGGGATTATACTTGTACAATTATTTCTGTAATAGGTGTTTCTGTACCATCCTTCGTATTTGCAGCTACGCTACAACTCTACTTGGGAGCTAAATTTAAAGTTTTCCCTATAACTTGGGGTGTTCCATTAGGGTCAGATTTTAGATTTATCTGGACAGTATTACCATCTATTGCATTATCATTCTTCACAATATCAAGTGTTGCTCGTTTTACTAGAACTGAGCTTGTTGAGGTTTTAAATTCTGATTACATAGTTACAGCCAAAGCAAAAGGATTAGGTCGTGCTACGGTCACATTAAAACATGCACTTAGAAATGCATTAATACCCGTTATAACTATCTTAGGTCCATTAGCTGCTGCTCTTCTTACTGGTTCTTTAGTTGTTGAGAAAGTTTTTGCAGTTCCAGGAATAGGAGATTTATTAGTTACTGCAATAAGTACAAATGATTTATTTATAATATCAGGGGTTGCTATACTTTATAGCGCATTCTACATAGTAGTTATACTAATAGTTGATATACTTTACGGCGTAATAGATCCTAGAATACGTTTAGCAGGAGGTAAATAAAATGGTTGATAAAGTAATAATTGATGGTCAAGAAATAGAATTAACAGCAGATTTATTTGAACCTACTCCTGCACAAACTGGAGATAATGAGGCTATTACTAGACCCAGTTTAACATTTTGGCAAGATGCTAGAAAAAGGCTATTTAAAAATCCAGGTGCTGTTGTTGGATTAGTTATATTAGTTTCTATAGTTTTAATGGCAGTATTCGCTCCTATGTTTTCTAAGTTTGATTATAAAACTCAAAGAATAAGATACGTTAAAATTCCACCAAAAATGCCTATTGTGTCTTATCTAGGTATTATGGATGGTAAAGATTCAGAGGGCGTTGATGTATATACTGAAAAAAATATAAAAGAAAATTATTTATTTGGTACTGATGCTTTAGGCCGTGATATATGGACGCGTACTTGGACTGGTGCTAGAGTTTCTTTATTCATAGCAGTATTAGCCGCTGTATTTGATTTACTAATTGGAGTTACTTATGGTGGTATTTCTGCTTATTATGGAGGTAGAGTTGATATTGTTATGCAACGTATAATCGAAATCATCTCAGGTATTCCTTCACTAGTTATTGTTACACTATTCATAATGGTATTTGATCCAGGTATACTATCTATTTCTCTTGCTATGGCTGTATCTGGTTGGACTGGAATGGCAAGAGTTGTTCGTTCTCATGTACTTAGACTTAAAAATCAAGAATTCGTATTAGCTTCTAAAACCTTAGGTTCTTCAGATGCTAGACTTATACTTAAACATCTTTTCCCTAATGTTGTAGGACCTATAGTTGTAATGATTATGTTCTCATTACCTAGTGCTATATTCTATGAAGCATTCTTAAGTTTCATTGGTTTAGGTCTTCAACCACCTAATGCTTCTCTTGGTGTATTAATAAATGAAGGTTTTAAGGCTTTACAAAACTATCCATATATGATGTTTATACCATCTACTGTTGTTTGTCTATTAATATTCAGCCTTAACTTACTAGCAGATGGTTTAAGAGATGCGGTTGACCCTAAAATGCGTAATCAATAATTAGTAAGGGAGATGAGTTAATTGGAAAAGTTACTTCAAGTAAAAAAATTATGTGTTAACTTCGGTACTTATGGCGGTGAAGTCCAAGCTGTTCGAGGAGTTACATTTGATTTACATAAAGGTGAAACATTAGCTATAGTTGGAGAGTCAGGTTCTGGTAAATCTGTGGCTTGTAAAACTATAATGAGAATATTATCTGCAAATGGATATATAAAAGATGGCGAAATACTATTTGATGGTAGAGATCTAACTAAACTTAGTGAAAGTGATATGGAGAAAATAAGAGGAAAAGACATAGCTATGATATTTCAAGATCCTATGACTTCTCTAAATCCTACTATGACTATTGGAAAACAAATAATGGAAGGAATTATAAAACATCAGAGTGCTAGTAAGCAAGAAGCAAAAACAAAAGCTATAGAACTTATAGATTTAGTTGGTATATCTGAACCAGAGAAAAGATTTAAGCAATACCCTCATCAATTCTCTGGTGGTATGAGGCAACGTATTGTAATAGCTATATCTTTAGCTTGTAATCCTAAAATATTAATCGCAGATGAACCTACAACTGCACTTGATGTTACTATACAAGCTCAAATATTAGAGCTTATAAAAGATTTACAAAATAAAACGGGAGTTGCTGTTATATTTATAACTCATGACCTTGGTGTCGTTGCAAATATGGCAGATAGAGTTGCTGTTATGTATGCTGGTAAAATTATAGAATACGGAACTTCTAGTGATATATTCTATAATCCTCAACATCCATATACTTGGGGACTTTTAGGATCTATGCCTACCCTAGATATAGGAAATAATGATTTATACAGTATACCTGGAACACCTCCAGATTTAATGCATCCACCTATAGGAGATGCCTTTGCACTTCGTAGTTCCCATGCAATAAAATTAGACCATTTAGCACAACCACCAATGTTTAAAGTTAGTGATACTCACTATGCAGCTACTTGGATTTTACATCCTTTAGCTAAAAAGACAGAAAAACCTATAAATGTAGGAAGAAAGAAGGTGACTATAGATGAGTAAAAAAGTACTATTAGAAGTAAAAAATCTTAAGCAACACTTTAGAATAAATAGACACACTACTGTAAAAGCTGTTGATGATGTATCTTTTCATATATTTGAAGGAGAAACTTTTGGATTAGTTGGTGAATCTGGTTCGGGTAAATCTACTACTGGTAGAACTATAATTCGTCTTTACGATCCTACTGATGGTGAAATTATATTTGATGATAAGAATATATCTGATAAAAAACTTAGCAAAGCTGATAGATCTCATGTCAATAAGAATATGCAGATGATTTTCCAAGATCCCATGGCTTGTTTAAATCCTCGTATGACTGTTAGTGATATAATATCAGAAGGTTTAGATATACATGGATTATGTAAAAGTAAAGAAGAAAGAACACAAAGAGTTTATGAGTTGTTAAGAACTGTTGGTCTTGACGAGCAACATGCTAGTAGATACCCTCATGAGTTTTCTGGTGGGCAAAGACAACGTATAGGTATTGCTCGTGCTTTAGCTATAGAACCAAAGTTTATAATTGCAGATGAGCCTATATCTGCTCTAGATGTTTCTATACAAGCACAGGTTGTTAACCTTCTTAGAAAATTACAAAAAGATAATGGTCTTACTTATTTATTCATAGCCCATGACCTTTCAATGGTTAAGTACATAAGTGATAGAATAGGTGTTATGCACAGAGGTAAGCTAGTTGAATTAACTACTGCTGATGAGCTATATGAACATCCACTACATCCTTACACTAAATCATTATTATCAGCAATACCTCTTCCCGATCCTGATTATGAAAAGGATAGAACTCGTATAAAGTATGACCCTAACATGCATGACTATTCTACTGAAAGCCCTGAATGGGTTGAAATAAGACCTGGACACTTTATATATGGTTCTAAATCTGAGTTAGCTGAATATGAAAAAGAATTAGTTACTAATGAAAATACTATATAGAAAGTTATTTTTGATTAGTTTATTTAGGCATACCTATTGCTAGGTATGCCTTTTAATTTATTTTTATAATTAATTAATGGTATTTTAGAATTTTATTCAAAATATTTCTTTAAGAACATTCCAGTGTAAGAACCTTCTACCTTTGATACTTCTTTAGGTGTTCCAGTAGCTATTATTTTTCCACCTTTGTCTCCACCTTCAGGACCTAAGTCAATTATATAATCACAAGTTTTTACGACATCTAAATTATGCTCTATAACTACTATACTATTTCCTGTGTCAGCTAATTTTTGAAGTACATGAATCAATTTATCTACATCAGCCATATGAAGTCCTGTTGTTGGCTCATCTAGTATATACAATGTCTTTCCAGTTGGTCTTTTACTTAATTCAGTAGCTAGCTTTATCCTTTGAGCTTCTCCTCCTGATAACTGAGTAGAAGGTTGACCTAATTTAATATAAGAAAGTCCTACATCCATTAATGTTTCTAATTTTCTTCTTATATTAGGTATATTCTCAAAGAACTCAAGGGCTTCTTCTACATTCATATCTAATATATCCGATATATCCTTATCCTTGTATTTAACTTGTAGAGTTTCTCTATTATATCTCTCTCCTTTACAAATCTCACAAGGTACATATACATCTGGTAGGAAGTGCATTTCTATTTTAATTATTCCATCACCTTTACAGGCTTCACATCTTCCTCCTTTTACATTAAAACTAAATCTTCCTTTTTTATATCCTCTAGCTTTAGCTTCATTCGTTGCTGCAAATAAGTCCCTTATCATATCAAACATTCCTGTATAAGTAGCAGGATTAGAACGAGGCGTTCTACCTATTGGACTTTGATCTATATTTATTATTTTATCTATATTTTCTATACCTGTAATTTCTTTATGTCTACCTGGTCTTTCTCTAAGTTTATTTATCTTACCTGCTATACCTTTATATAATATGTCATTTATTAATGTACTCTTTCCTGAACCTGATACTCCAGTTATACAAGTAAATTTTCCTAATGGGAATTTAACACTTAGATTTTTCAGATTATTTTCATTTGCTTTAACTATTTCTAAATAATTCCCATTTCCTTCTCTAATTGTCTCTGGTATATGTATTTGCTTTTTACCACTTAAATATTGACCTGTTATAGAATCTGGATTTTCTAATATTTCTTCAAGAGTTCCCTGTGCAACTATTTCTCCACCATGGATTCCTGCTCCAGGCCCTATATCTACTACATAATCAGCTTCTCTCATAGTATCTTCATCATGTTCCACTACTATAAGGGTATTTCCTATATTAGTTAAGTGTCTTAACGTTCCTATAAGTCTGTCGTTATCTCTTTGATGCAATCCTATACTAGGTTCATCTAATACATATAAAACCCCAACTAATGCAGAACCTATTTGGGTTGCAAGTCTTATACGTTGAGCTTCTCCTCCTGATAATGTTCCCGCTTTTCTTGATAGGTTCAGATAATCTAGTCCAACATCTCTTAAGAATGATGCTCTACCTTTTATTTCTTTTAATATCTCATGTGCTATAAACTTTTGTTTTTCAGTTAAGTTGATATCTTCTATAAAGCCTATAAGATCATTAACTGAAAAATCGGTAACATCCATTATATTTTTTCCATCTACCAAGACTGATAAAACTTCTTTTTTTAACCTCGCTCCTTTACATTTTGGGCAAGGTGTTTCTCCCATATATTCTTCTATTTTTTCTCTAGAATACTCTGAATTAGTTTCTCTATATCTTCTTTCTAAATTAACTATAACTCCTTCAAATGGTGCTTTATATAATCTATTTCCTCCATATTTAGATTCGTATACAAATTCAACCATTACATTGTCATGTCCATATAATAATTCTTGTATAAAATCTTCTGGTAAATCTTTAAATGGAGTAGATATATCTACATTAAATCTTTTAGCTAAACTTTTTATCATTTTATTGTAGTAGGTGTCATCATTAGTTCCAACAGATCCCCATGCAGCTATTGCACCTTGTTTTATAGATAACTCTTTATTAGGTATAACTAAATTTGGGTCTACTTCCTTACTTTCCCCAAGTCCATTACAAGAATCACATGCTCCAAATGGGCTATTGAATGAGAACATTCTTGGAGATAACTCTTCTATCCCTATTCCATGTTCTGGACAAGCAAATTTAGTTGAATAAAGTATTTCTTCACCATCTATTATTTGAGCTATAACAAGTCCCTCAGATAACTTAACTGCTGTTTCTATAGAATCTGCAAGCCTAGTTTCTATACCATCTTTAATTACAATTCTATCTACCACAACTTCTATATTATGTTTTTGATTTTTATTTAATTCTATATCATCGGCTACTTCATAATTTTCACCGTCAATTCTAATTCTTACAAATCCTTCTTTTTTTATATTTTCTATTACCTTTTTATGAGTTCCTTTTTGTCCTCTAACTACCGGAGATAATATTTGTAACTTAGTTCTCTCCTCAAAGTCCATCATTTTATCTACTATTTCTTGAATTGTCATTTGACTAATTAATTTGCCACAAGTTGCACAATGTACTTCTCCAACTCTTGCAAATAATAATCTTAAATAATCATATATTTCCGTAACCGTACCAACTGTAGAACGTGGATTTTTAGAAGTTGTTTTTTGATCTATTGATATAGCTGGTGATAACCCTTCTATATATTCTACATTTGGCTTTTCCATTTGACCTAAGAATTGTCTGGCATAAGCAGATAAACTTTCTACATATCTTCTTTGTCCTTCTGCATATATAGTATCAAAAGCTAAAGAAGACTTTCCTGAACCTGATAAACCTGTGAATACTATAAACTTATTTCTTGGAAGTTCTAAGTTTACATTTTTTAGATTATGCTCTTTTGCACCTTTTATTATGATTTTATCTTCCATCTAATTATTAATCCTTTCCTCTAGTTGTTTAATTTTATCTCTAAGTTCTGCCGCTCTTTCAAACTGTAAATTTTGTGCTGATTCCATCATTTCCGCTTGTAAACTAACTATATTATTTTTAATCTCATCTATGTCGTCTGTTTCCTTAATTCCATAAATAACTTCTTCATCTGCTATTTTTGTTGCTTCTATACCCGCCCTAACACCTTTCTTTATAGTTGTTGGAATAATTCCATACTCTTCATTGTGTAGCATTTGTATTTCTCTTCTTCTTTTAGTTTCTTCAATTGCACTTTCCATAGATCTAGTTATTTTATCAGCATACATTATAACTCTTCCCTCTGAGTTTCTAGCTGCACGACCTACAGTTTGTATTAATGAAGTTTCAGAACGCAAGAAACCTTCTTTATCTGCATCTAATATTGCAACAAGAGAAACCTCTGGAAGGTCTAATCCCTCTCTTAATAAATTTATCCCTACTAATACATCAAACTTTCCTAGCCTTAAATCCCTTAGTATTTCTATTCGCTCTAATGTATCTATATCGGAGTGTAAATAATTTACTTTTATACCTATTTCCTTTAAGTAGTTGGTTAAATCCTCACTCATTTTTTTAGTTAATGTAGTTATTAAAACTCTTTCTTTTTTTTCTATTATTTTATTAATTTCACCCACTAAATCATCTATTTGATTATTTATAGGTCTGACTTCAATTATAGGGTCTAATAATCCTGTTGGTCTTATAATTTGTTCTGCTATAGTCTTTGAATGTTGAATTTCATAAGGACCTGGTGTTGCTGTTACAAATAATATTTGATTTATATTTTGCTCAAATTCTCCAAAATTTAAAGGTCTGTTGTCATAGGCTGATGGAAGTCTAAATCCATTGTCTATAAGCGATCCCTTTCTTGACCTATCTCCAGCGTACATCCCTCTTACTTGCGGCACTGTAACATGAGATTCATCTACTATAATTAAATAATCATCAGGAAAGAAATCCATTAGTGTATAAGGCTTTTCTCCTGAGTTTCTTCCTGTTATATGTCTCGAATAATTTTCTATACCTTGACAGAATCCTATTTCTCTTAACATCTCTATATCATATCTTGTTCTTTGTTCAATTCTTTGCGCTTCTAATAATTTATCATTATCTTTAAAATAGGCTACTGTTTCCTCAAGTTCTTTTTCTATTTCTATAATCGCTCTTTCTACTCTTTCTGGTGTTGTCACATAATGAGATGCAGGGAATATTACAATATGGTTTCTAACCCCTACCATCTTACCTGTTACATAATCTATTTCTGTTATTCTATCTATTTCATCTCCGAAAAATTCTATTCGCATTGCTCTTTCATCATTATTAGCAGGGAATATTTCTAATATATCCCCTCTTACTCTAAATGTTCCTCTTGTAAAATTAATATCATTTCTTTCATATTGTATCTCTATTAAATGTTTTATAACTTCATCTCTATCTTTTTCCATTCCAGGTCTTAAAGACACCATAAGTTTTCTATAATCTTCTGGATCCCCTAATCCATATATACATGAAACTGATGATATTATTATTACATCCTCTCTTTCTAATATAGATGCAGTTGCCGAATGTCGTAACTTATCTATTTCATCATTTATACTTGCATCTTTTTCTATATATGTATCGCTATGAGCAACATATGCCTCTGGTTGATAATAGTCATAGTAACTTACAAAATACTCTACAGCATTTTCAGGGAAAAACTCTTTAAACTCACTATAAAGTTGAGCAGCTAAAGTTTTATTATGCGCAAGTATTAGTGTTGGTCTTTTTACCTCTTGTATAATATTTGCCATAGTAAAAGTTTTTCCTGATCCTGTTACTCCTAGCAATGTTGAGAATTTCTCATCATTATTTATTGCAGTAACAATCGACTTTATAGCTTGTGGCTGGTCTCCTGTAGGCTTATAATCTGATTTTAACTGAAAATCCAACAATCTCACTCCTTTTTGCGAACATTAGTTCCTGTTAAATATAATTATACCATATATATCCTATATTTGAACTTTAAAAAAGTTTCTTTTTTTATTTAATATTTTTACATATTTTACCCAATGTATCATTATTTCAACCAGATTTATATTTTACTTATCATAGTTCCTTAGTAGTTATGGAGTATTTTTTATGTTAGTTTATTTTTTCTAATCTTATTGGATTAATACAAAAAATATTTAAGAAATCTATTGTAACTATATTTTTGCACAAAACAAAGACCTCTATGGGGGATAGAGGTCTTATAAAATGGGGGAGATTGAGTAATTCATTTGTTTCTATTAAGTTTTATATTATAATTATGTCCATTTATTTGATTTATATACACTTTAAATTATTTTTTTATACAATTTAATGTATGTATTATATATCTCAGAATATATGTTTTATTTTACTCCTTAGCCTTGTTTTCATTTTTATTTAAATACATAAGTTTATCAACACTTTTTATAAATGTATCTAAGTCATCATATTTTTCATTAAAAGTATCATATCCAAGACTAATTCTAATATTATATTCTTTATTTAGCCCCTGATTATACTCATCCAGCTTTAGTCTCATGTTTATTATTAAATTATCTAAATTTTCCTTATCTTCTTCACGAACTATAATAATAAATTCATCTCCACCCATCCTTATCACTATACCCTTTTGTCTAAAATAATCTTTTAAAAATTGTACTATGTTTTTAAGAGCAAGATCCCCCTCATCATGTCCATAAGTATCATTTATATGCTTAAAATCATCCAAATCTATATATATAACCGAAAAAGGTATGTTTTTACTTATAAGTGAATTATTCACATACATTTCAAAACTTAATCTATTCCATGCACCAGTTAAATTATCATATTTAAGTAATTTTTCCTGTAGATAAATATAATATAATATAATAGATATTCCTACTGAACTCCATATAATTAATATTTCGCTAAAAATTATTTGTATAATGGAAGCTATCAGTGGTATCATTTCAAATAAAATCAAATTTATATATTCTTTTTTATCAATTCTAAATTCATTTTTACGAATTATATATAAACTTAGTAAAAGATAAATATATGCTATTGTTAGCGGAATAATAAATAAAGGGCCTCTTTCATATTCATTGTAATTATTCACTGTAAATATATAACCATACTTATACGTCATTACACATAAAATCAAATTAATTATAATTGGAATCAAAATAAATTTGAAATTTACTTTGATATTTAATTTCTCTAACACATGAAGAAGCCATAAATAAGAAACTATAGGTGCTAAGCCAAATCCAACTATATCAATCAACTTTGTTATTGGCACTAAGTAACTATTTGAATTTAATAGTATTATTTTATCTAATATTTCTAGGAATATTATTATCATAGTTATCATTATTATTGAAATATAAATCTTATTAGCTTTATCTTTAATATAGAATTTTGATTTATATAAAAATAATATAATATTTAGGCAAATAAATATTAAAATATCTAAATCTATTATATGCATTGTATGTATTATATCAATATACAATTTTTATCATCCCCGCTCTACCCCCATCTATTTAAGTATCTAAATTATACTATGAAACTTGCTTAGAAGTCTTTGCTTAAATTTATAATTTGCTTATAAGTTTTAAATTCATTATAATATGATATTTGCTTAATCAGAAAAATAAACCATACTTATATTAATAATATCCAAAAAGTTCTAGGATATTTATCCTAGAACTTTTTAGATATTGCAATAAAAAAGATTACGCGGCTACGTCTTACTCTCCCAGGCAGTTGCCCACCAAGTACCATCAGCGCTAAAGAGCTTAACTTCTGTGTTCGGAATGGGAACAGGTGTATCCTCTTTGCTATTATAACCACATAATCTTTAGATTTTAATTAATTGCTTAATTAAATTTTTAGAGTTAATACTCTGAAAACTGTATATCATTTAGAATTTAATCATTTTATTTTTGGTCAAGTCCTCGACCTATTAGTATCGGTAAGCTAAATACATTACTGCACTTACACCTTCGACCTATCAACCAGGTAGTCTTCCTGGGGTCTTACCCTTACGGTGGGAAATC